>NZ_JBJHPC010000427.1:0-6296 GCF_045257485.1 Streptomyces sp. YS-3
CCTCCGGAGTGCGACCTCGTCCTACCGAAGGTAGGAAGGGATCACCCCCGTGATCGGAGACAGGCATGGACGACTACCCACTCCTCAACCTCTTCTGGACGATGCTGTGGCTGTTCCTGTGGGTGATGTGGTTCTTCCTGCTCTTCAAGGTGGTCACCGACATCTTCCGCGACCACAGCCTCGGCGGCTGGGCCGAGGCGGGATGGCTGGTCTTCGTGCTCGTCCTGCCCTACCTCGGTGTTTTCGTCTATCTCATCGCCCGTGGACAGGGCATGGGACAGCGCGACGTGAAGCAGCTCAAGCAGCAGGAGGACGCGTTCCAGCAGTACGTCCGCAACGCGGCCGGAACCGGCGGGGGCGGTTCGGTGGAGGAGCTGAGCAAGCTTTCCGCGCTCAAGGACAAGGGCGACATCACTCCGGAGGAGTACGAGGGCGCCAAGGCCAAGGTCCTGGCGTGAGGCCGGTGGGCCGCCGCTCCCGCCTCAGGGCGATGGCGTGGGTCCCTCGATCTGCTCGCTGATCCACTGCATGCTGCTCGCGACCATCCCCTTCACATACGTCACAGCGTTGTGTCGGCCGCCCCGGATGACTTCGAGGTAGGTGTGGATCGGGCCCTTGTTCCCGTCGGTGGCGGTGTAGTCAGCGTCCCGGACGGAGCGCTTGATCTCCGTCTGGAGGCCGACGGAGTCGAACATATTGACCTGGTGTGCCGGGTAGGGGTGGCCAGGAGTGTCGCTGCCGTCAGAGAGATGCATCGCCGCATGAGCAGATCAACGCCACGAGCACGGGGGCACGTCACGGCCCATGCTGAAAGATCACCCGCCAGGTAACCGCCTGACGCGACCTTGTCGATCAGTTCAATCGGCTCGTTTTCAGTCCGGATGGACCGGGACTGTCAGACCCTGTCCGTAGCGTCGTCAGGTGAGCCTGGAGCGGCCGGGCGGGGACTGATGCCTTGGGGTTGGCAGTTCCGGCACAACTCCGGGGGCGCGCGACCTCGTGTCGCTGGCCATCTTCCCCGCGGCGCGGTTCCCCGGACCCGGCCGGGCGGAAGGCCAAAGCCATCGCGTTCACGATCTGCCGAGTGTCCAACGGCCCGCAAGATCATTTAGGTGGACATATAGCATTCCAAGCGGGCGATCTTCGCCCCACTATCACTGCCGCCGCCTTCGTGATTGCGGTACCCGCCTACGCTGCGGAAGCCCCGGCCAGGTCAGGACAGACGGCCGCCGCTCCGGAACCTCCTGGGTCAGGGGGTTCGTCGGTGCGGTCCTCGACCAGCTCTTCGGCCTGGACCCCCTGCACGCCTAAACTCCGGCCTCACAGTCCTTACGGGCCGACGTGGCCAGACCCGCGGTCTGAATTCCGTGGTGCAGGGGGAGGCCGGCCGCCCAGCTTCGCCGGGATGGCTTGTCGTGCCTCGCCCCCGGATCAGCACATCTACCAACTCATAGCTGATCAAGGGTCTTTCTGACTCCGGGAACTAGCGCGCCCGAGTTACTTCCAGAGCTGGTAGTTATGGTGGGCCACAGATGAACCGTGCGGCCTGTCTGGTCGGTTCCCCTTAGCGCTCCGGTGGGCATGTTGTGACAGACCCCGATCTCCGGACTGAATTCGAGGCTGCGCGCCCCGTCGGTGTCGGAGAACTCGAAGCGGCAGGTGCCTCCGCCTGGCGGGGGCCCCTATGACTTTGGTCAAGGGGTGACCAGGGTTGGTGGTTGGTAGAAGGTGCCGTCGCGGAGCATGGCGAAGGGGACGTCGGCCCTGCGGCGGGCGAGGCAGAGGAATGCGGCCTGGACGACTACCAAGTCCGCCGCTACCCCGGATGGCACCGCCACATGACCATGGCCCTGGCCGCTCACGCCTGCCTGACCGTCCTACGGGCCCGGGAACTCGACACCGGGAAAGCAGAAACGGATCCTCCCAGCTCATCCACCTCAGTCTCGCCGAAATAGGACGGCTGATCACCCGACTCACCGACCGCCGGCCCACACCCGTCGAGCACATCCTGCACTGGTCGACCTGGCGCCGACGACGACAACATCAAGCACGCACCAGCCACTACAAGCGGCGCGGACACAGCCCTTGAACTGGCCATCAGTCACGACAAGCACCGTTGCAGTACTAGGCCAGGCGGAGGGGTTCGGGGCGGAGGAGGGCGTCGAGGGCGGTGAGGCGTTCGCGCATGTCTTTGCCGGCGCCCTGGGCGAAGTGGGCCTGGTAGGGGAGGTTGATGAGGCACGGGAGTCAGTACTCCCGTCCTGCACACCCTCATCCGTTGATGGCCTGTGCCTCGACATCCGGACGGACAATGGGTTCCAAAGCCAGGCTCTCAGGCTCGGGTGAAGGTGAATGCCTGGCTGGAGTCTGTGGTGCAGGTGGTCTGCATGGCTTCGGCGCCGTCGGTGAGCGGGGGCAGGAAGCCCACGCACAGGCCGCTGTGGACGGGCCGGAGGCGGAAGCCGCTGCCGGAAGCTTCCAGGCGGAACTTCTGGCTGTTGCTGTCCGCACAGTCTCGCGGTGCGATCAGGGCGCCGGGAGCGGCGGAGGATCCGTCTACGGCCAGGCAGCCGATTCCCTTGCCCGGGTCGGGGTTGTGCCACTGGATGCGGTAAGTGGGCCCGCTCAGCTTTTCTAGGTAGACGCGGGGGAGTGGGGCACTTGCGCATAGGTGCTGGACGGCGATTTCGCGGTCGGTGCGGCCGTTGCGTTCGCGTCCCTCGGTGAGGCAGAGGGAGGCTGAGGCTGCCGGGTGCATGAGGGTCCAACCGGCCGCTGGCAGCTGAGTGGGACCCGGCTCTGCGCTGTGGCTGGGGCGGGGAGCTGGCGTCTCCTTCTCCTGTTCGGCCGGGGAGACGGCGGGCCCGGCTTCGTCCGTCCGGCGCTCGCTGGCCGGAGGAGGAGGCTGCTTGGACGCGGGGCTGGAAGACTGTCTTGAGGTGGTGCTGGCAATGGTGGGGTCGTGGGGCTGGGCGCTCGGGGGCGTGCTGCCGGCGTGGTCATCGGAACCGTCGCCGGATGGCCATAGCGCCACCAATGCCAGTATCCCGGCGACGGTGCACGCGGTGATCGCGACCACTTGACCTCGCCGGCGCCGCTTGGACGGAGTGTTCGCTGGGCGGGTGGTGGTGTCGCCGGCCGGGGCTGTCGCTTCGCGCGATGTCGGTTCGCTGGCTGGGCCGGCGCCCGGAGTCTGTTCATCAGCTGCTGATTCCACCGGAGCCCGCACCGTTTTCTGCTGTGCGTCGTCGTGCTTGTCGGCGGTGGTCCGCTGTGCGTCCTTGTCTGCTGGAGCCGGCGGGGGTGCCGTCGTGCCGGGTATGGAAAGGCGTCTGCGGGCGTTCAGCCATGCGGTCACGGCTTCGTCGTCACCGCCGCACGCCCGTACGTAGGCGGCCAGGAGTTCGGCACGGGGCAGTTCGTCGCGGCTCAGGGCGGCGGCAATCGTCGCACGTGGCAAGACGCCGTCGGCGTCGTTAGCGTTCCGCTCCAGCTGGCGGTAACTGAGGTCCGCCCAACGGCGTAACTGCCGCATCAGCTCAACGAATTGTTCAGGGCTGTGTGCCGTTGCCGGATCGGGCCCCTGTCCCATCACCGCTCCCATACGTCGTAATTAGCAAGGGAGCTTAAAGGCATCCGATCCGTCCATCAGCACTTTGTTTCAGCATCGTTGTGCTGCCCGACGACCCGGTGCCGATTGCCTGCGAGGGCACCCGCCCGGGCTGTCGTGCGGGGGTCCGTCGGTGAGAAGTGGGTGACGGCGTGGGACTGCGCGGGGACGACTACGGTTCCGGGCCTGGTGGGGGGTGGACGGCACATCGGTTGCCGATGTACAGCCTGACGTGACCGCCGTAGAGCAGCCCGCGGTCACCGGGGCCAGACGGCTGCGTGTGGTGGCGGCCCCGGCATGGATCTGCCCAGGCGGTGAGAGGCAACGTCACGCGGCGGTCTGTCAGGGCGCAATCAGGACGTGTCGCCCGGCGGCGGCGCGAGTGCCGATGGCGCGGCCTCCGAGCCTGGGACGGATCAGGAGTCCCTGCTTCGCAAGGAATGCGCAATGCCTGCCCGGCGGTGCCCTGGAGCGTCCTGATGTAGGTGCTGACCTGGTCGGGAAGCGTCCCGGACTGTCCCGGACGCCTTGCTCCGTTGTGCCCGGGCCGCTGGCCCCCGACGCTTCTCCTACCGCTGCGCAGCCGCTCGACGGCGTGCATGGCGAGGGGCTCCTCCAGCAGTCCAGAACGGTGGAGTGAGGCCGCAAGACGAAGCTGCGGCGGCTCCGGCCGCCCTGCACCCACCTACTTCGCATCAGGAGGAATCCAGTGAACATCCCCTGGCGTTACCCCGGCTCCACCCGGGAGCGAACGGCCGACTGGCTGCTGCATCGGCAGCCGAGCAGCTGGCCCGCCCTCTTGCGGGCAGCCCTGGTGATGGTCGTTGCCGTGGTCGGCTTCGCTCTCATCGGGCCGATGGCAACGGCGACAGCCGATCCGCGCCCGCCGCATCCCGCCTCGAACTCCTCCGGTGATGAGCCCAGCCGCTTGCAAGGTCTGAAGTGGTTCATGTACGAGTCCTTGGTAGCGAGCGTGCTGGACCCTCACGACCCCCATTACAAGCCGAAGGTGGGTTGGCAGGCAGTCGTCCAGTTCGTTCTGAAGAAGATGGGAGGCGACAGCCTCAGCCTCTCGGTCTCTGATACACCGAAAGTGCTGGGGGGCGTACTGGAGTACCACCACCGGTCGCAGGGAACCCTGCCCGGGCTGCGAAAGCAACTGATCAAGGCCGCGGACGAGATCCACGATCTGCACCAGAAAGCTGAACAGGCCAAAACTCCCGCCAAACGGGAAGAGATCGTCAAGGACCTGGAGGCGGCGCGCAAGGCGTACAGGAACAGGTTCAAGCAGTACCTCAACCTCAAAGAAACCCAGCCGGACACCGACAGCGTTGAGACGAAGATCCAAGGCCTCGACAGGAAGATCAGCGACCTCAGGGACAAGGTCAGCAGCCTGGAGGAGGAGACGAAGAAGTCCCGTCCAGGCCGCCGGGAGAAGGTGCGGCAGCTGAAGGCGGCCCGAGCGAACCTGGCCGAGGCTGAGGCCGACCGCCGCCGGCTCCAGGGGCCGCCGGATGATGACAGCGACGCCGGAGGGACACGCACCACACCGCGCGACCCCAAGAAGCCCCCGAAGGGACCAGCCTCCACCGGCCCGGTCGCCACCACGGCCACGACGAAGGCGGCCACGCGGACCAGGACGGGCAAGAGCACGACCGCAACTGGCCCCACGACGTCGTGGAGGGCCACGACGTCCTTGAAAGGGTGGCGCGGCTTCCAGGCGCCGCGGACCGGCTTCCGGGGCAGCATGGGCACCAACCCGATGACCGAAGCCGCTGTCGGGGTCATCGCCGACGGCATCGGCCGGGACTACGCGGCCTATCTCGACCGCAGGGACCAGCGGCTGCTGGAGCAGGCACGTAACAACCCGGATCTGCGGAAGCGGATCATCGACGACTACAACGAGATCAAGGACAACAACGAAATCGAGGTCCTGTTCCGCTCCTTCGAGGACAAGGGATTCACGCAGGGCGCCACCCGCCACATCGCTCCCGAGCTGATCAAGATGCAGCACTCGCTCGACACGGCGAAGGCAGTCGCCGACAAGTCCAACGCGGACCGGCTGTATCAGCAGGCTCGCACGGAGTGCGGCGGCTACGACGCCTGCGTCACGGAGCGCGCCCACAAGCTGCGCAAGCAGACCGCGAAGGCGATCCAGGAGTCAACGAGGAAGGCGAAGAAGTCCAACGCCGACCCCCTGTACCAGCGGGCCCGCACGGAGTGCGGCGGCTACGACGCCTGCGTCACGGAGCGCGCCCACAAGCTGCGCAAGCAGACCGCGAAGGCGATCCAGGAGTCAACGAGGAAGGCGAAGAAGTCCAACGCCGACCCCCTGTACCAGCGGGCCCGCACGGAGTGCGGCGGCTACGACACCTGCGTCACCGAGCGCGCCCACAAGCTCCGGAGCAAGGGCAAGACACCCTCCATAACGACCACCACATCCCCTGAGCAGCACAAGCAGTCCCGCAAGGACAAGGCCCAGCCCAAGACCCCGGGCTACCGGGGGAAAGGCGGCATCAGGGCCTCGGCGGCCTGAGTCTGTGACTTGACACCGGGTCTGGGCATCCCGGCCCCGGACCCGGATGGTCGTCCACCCAGTAGCCCACGCCGCTCAGGGCCTTGTCGGAGGTGGTGGGGTGCGTCGTCTGGAAGTGAGCGTGTCTCGGGTGTTGGGGCGGGTACGGCT
>NZ_JBJHPC010000428.1:0-6292 GCF_045257485.1 Streptomyces sp. YS-3
CCCCCCGCCCACGGCCGCGCCCGCCGCTCCGTCGGGCTTCTCGCCGCCGTCGCGATCGCCGCCGCGGCCGTGGCGGGGGGACCGCCACCCTCGTGGAGCGGTGGGCCGGTGACGACACCAGCGCCAGCGCGCCCGGCGTTCCGGGCACGAACGCCTCCAGGAGCACCGCCGGGACCGTCTCCGGCGTCGCCCAGGCCGTCTCGCCCAGCATCGTGGAGATCAGCGCGACCTCCACCTCCGGGGAGTCCACCGGATCGGGCGTGATCATCACCTCCGGCGGTGAGATCGTCACGAACAACCACGTCATCGCGGGCGCCGACGAGGTCAAGGTGCGGACCAGCGACGGCAAGACGTACCCCGCGAGCGTCGTCGGCACGGACCCGGACAAGGACCTCGCGCTCATCAAGGTGCGCGGGGCGAGCGGGCTCAAGACCGCGAGTCTCGGCAACTCCGACCACCTCCGGGTCGGGGACCAGGTCGTCGCCATCGGCTCCCCCGAGGGCCTGACCGGCACCGTCACCAGCGGCATCATCTCCGCCCTCAACCGTGACGTCACCGTCGCCAAGGAGCAGGGGCAGGGCCAGGGACAGGACCAGCAGGGGCAGGGGCGGCAGCGCGGCGGCTGGCCCTTCGAGTTCGGCGGGCAGCAGTTCAACGGTGACACCGGCTCGTCCAAGACCACGTACAAGGCCATCCAGACCGACGCCTCGCTCAACCCGGGCAACTCCGGCGGCGCCCTGATCGACATGAACGGCAACATCGTCGGCATCAACTCCGCGATGTACAGCCCCAGTTCCGCCAATACCCAGTCCTCCGCCTCGGCGGGCAGCATCGGGCTCGGGTTCGCCATCCCCGTCAACACCGTCAAGGCCGACCTCGCCTCCCTCCGCGCCGGCGGCAGCAGCGGCGGCGGTGGCGACAGCAGCAGCGGCGGTGGCGGGTTCGGCGACAGCTGATCCTCACCCCCGGCGCAGGCCCGGCATGCGACGCTGGACAGCGCCCGCCCCGATTCGAACCCCGAGGAAGACCCCAGACCGATGAGCCCCGCAGCCGCCGAGGACGACACCCAGCGCATCCTGATCGTCGACGACGAGCCCGCCGTCCGCGAGGCGCTCCAGCGCAGCCTCGCCTTCGAGGGGTACGGGACGGAGGTCGCCGTCGACGGGCTGGACGCCCTGGCCAAGGCGGAGGCGTACCGGCCCGATCTGATCGTCCTCGACATCCAGATGCCCCGGATGGACGGGCTGACCGCCGCCCGGCGGCTGCGCGGCGCCGGATCCACCACCCCGGTGCTGATGCTCACCGCGCGCGACACCGTCGGCGACCGCGTCACCGGCCTCGACGCGGGCGCGGACGACTACCTGGTCAAGCCGTTCGAGCTGGACGAGCTGTTCGCCCGTATCCGCGCCCTGCTGCGCCGCAGTTCGTACGCCGGGCAGGCGGGCGGCGAGCAGCCCGACGACAACGTCCTGGCCTTCGGCGACCTGCGCATGGACCTGGCGACCCGGGAGGTGACCCGGGGCGAGCGGGTGGTGGAGCTGACCCGTACGGAGTTCACGCTCCTGGAGATGTTCCTGGCCCACCCCCGCCAGGTCCTCACCCGTGAGCAGATCCTCAAGGCGGTCTGGGGCTTCGACTTCGAGCCGTCGTCCAACTCCCTCGACGTGTACGTCATGTACCTGCGCCGCAAGACCGAGGCGGGCGGCGAGCCGCGCGTGGTCCACACCGTGCGCGGGGTGGGGTACGCCCTGCGCTCGGGCGGCGCGGAGTGAACGGAGTCGTCCGCCGGTACCGGGCGATGCCGCTGCGGTCGCGGCTCGCGCTGCTGGTGGCGACGGCCGTGGCGGTCGCGGTCGCGGCCGTGTCGGTGGCGTGCTGGCTGCTGACCCGGGCCCAGCTCGGCGAGGAGCTGGACAACACGCTGCGCAACACCAGCGCCCCGCCCACGCTGGTGCAGGCCGCGCTCGCCTCCTGCGGGGCCCCGGCGACGGTGCCCGACGACCAGCGGTCGGGGTTCGCCTACATCCAGGTCGTCCTGATCGACGGCACCCGCTGCGCGGCCCCCGAGTCGCCGCCGGTGCAGGTCGGCGCCCAGGACGTGGCCGTGGCGCGGGGCCACCGGCTCGACGCCCTGCACACCGCCGTCACCGACGGCGGAGTGGACGTCCGCGTGCACACCCAGCGCCAGCAGATCGCGGGCCGGGTGGTCACCGTGTCGCTCTCCCGGCCGCTCACCGAGATCGACTCCTCGCTCAACCGGCTGGCGCTGCTCCTGACGGGGCTCGCCGGGGCCGGGGTCGTGGCGGGCGGCGCCGCCGGTCTGTGGGTCGCGCGCACGGGCCTGCGTCCCGTGGACCGGCTGACCGACACCGTCGAGCACGTGGCCCGCACCGAGGACCTCACCGTCCGTATCCCGGTGGAGGGCGAGGACGAGATCGCCCGGCTCTCGCGCTCCTTCAACGCGATGACCGCCGCCCTCGCCTCCTCGCGCGACCGGCAGTCGCAGCTGATCGCGGACGCGGGGCACGAGCTGCGCACCCCGCTCACCTCGCTGCGGACCAACATCGAGCTGCTGGCGCGGAGCGAGGAGACCGGCCGGGCCATCCCGGCCGCCGACCGCAAGGCGCTGATGGCCTCCGTCAAGGCGCAGATGACCGAGCTCGCCGCGCTGATCGGGGACCTCCAGGAGCTGTCCCGGCCGGACGCGGTCCGCGCGGGGCCGCTGGAGGTCGTCGCCTTCCACGACACCGTCCGGGTCGCCCTGGAGCGGGCCCGGCTGCGCGGCCCCGAGCTGGAGTTCAGGGCCGGGCTGGCGCCCTGGTACGTACGGGCGGAGCCGGCGGCCCTGGAGCGGGCGATCGTCAACGTGCTGGACAACGCGGTGAAGTTCAGCCCGCCGCGCGGCACCGTCGAGGTCACCCTCGACCGGGGCGCCCTGACCGTGCGCGACCAGGGCCCCGGCATCCCCGCCGATGAACTCCCGCACGTCTTCGAGCGGTTCTGGCGCTCGCCCTCGGCCCGCTCGCTGCCGGGTTCGGGGCTCGGGCTGTCCATCGTGGCCCGTACGGTCCAGCACGCGGGCGGCACGATCACGCTCGGCGCGGCGGCGGACGGCGGCGCCGGCACGGTGGCCACGGTCCGCCTGCCGGGCGCCCCCACCCCGCCGCCCGCCGCCCCGGGGATGTGAGAAGGGGCGCCGGGAAGATCCCGGCGCCCCTTTTCCCGTACGAGGGAAGCCGACTACGTACGAGGGAAGTCGGCCACGACGGAAGTCGCTACTCGCCCGCCACCTTGCCCACGACCGTGATCCGGCCGCCGGCCGGGGGCGCGAGCGGTGCGGCGGCCGAGGAGTTCGCGGCCAGGTAGGCGTTGAAGACGTCCAGGTCGGAGGCGCCGACCAGCTTGTTCTTGCCCTGGCCGAGGGCGGCGAAGCCGTCGCCGCCGCCCGCGAGGAACTCGTTCATGGCGACGCGGTAGGTCTTCGCCGGGTCGAGCGCGACCCCGTTCAGCCGGACCGTGTCCACCAGGACGCGGTCCGCGCCCGTCCGGGTCATGTCGAGCGTGTAGCTGAAGCCCTTCGACACCTGGAGGATCTTCGGCGTGGCCGCGTTGCCGCCGCTGACCTGCTGCTGGAGGGCCTGGACGAGCTGGGCGCCGGTCAGGTCGACGACGTTCATCATGTTGGTGAACGGCTGGACCGTGAACGCCTCGCCGTAGGTGACGACCCCGTCGCCCTCGCCGCCGCTCGCCTTGTACACGAGGTCGGAGCGGATGCCGCCCGGGTTCATGAAGGCGAGCTGGGCGCCGCCCTTGTCGGCCGGGGAGAGCCCGGCGAGCTGCGCGTCCGCGATCAGGTCGCCGAGGGGCTTCTCGGGCGCCTCGGAGCCCCGGCCGTTGATGTCGGCGGAGATGTAGCCCTGCGGGCGGCCCGCGATCGGGGCGGCCAGCTTGTTCCAGCGGGCGATCAGGTCGGTGATGTCCTTCGCCTTGGCCTGGTCGCGGCTGACCACGCGGTTCACCGACTTCGGCGACTTCACGGCGGTCCGGACGATGTCCTTGGTCCGCTTGTCGTAGGTGAGCGTGGTCTCGGTGAAGAGCTTGCCGTAGGAGGCCGCCGAGGTGACCATGCGCGGGTTGCCCGCCGGGTCGGGGATCGTGCAGGTGTAGGCCTGGTGGGTGTGGCCGGTGATCAGCGCGTCCACCTTGGGCGTGACGCCCTTGGCGATGTCCACGATCGGGCCGGAGAGACCGCTGCCGGGACCGGCCGAGTCGCAGTCGTAGTTGTACGCGTTGGTCGTCGGCATCCCGCCCTCGTGGATCAGCGCCACGATGGACTTCACGCCCTGCCGGTCGAGCTCCTTGGCGTACTTGTTGATCGTCTCGATCTCGTCGTGGAACTTCAGGCCCTTGACGCCGGAGGCGGTCACGACGTCCGGGGTGCCCTCCAGGGTCACGCCGATGAAGCCGATCTTGACGCCGTTCTTCTTCCAGACCGTGTACGGCTTGAGGATCGGCCTGCCGGTCTTCTCGCTGGTCACATTGGCGGCCAGATACGGGAAGTCGGCGCCCCGGAACTTCTTGCCCTTCTCGTAGCAGCCCTCGACCGGGTGGCAGCCGCCGTTCTGCATCCGGGCCAGCTCGACCGCGCCCTCGTCGAACTCGTGGTTGCCCACGGCCGTCACATCGAGGTCGATCCTGTTGAGCGCCTCGATGGTCGGCTCGTCGTGGAAGAGGCCGGAGAGCAGCGGGCTGGCGCCGATCATGTCGCCGCCCGTGGCGGTGATCGAGTACGGGTGGCCCTTGCGCGCGGTGCGCAGCGAGGACGCCAGGTACTCGACGCCGCCGGCCGGTATGGACTTCACGGTCCCGTCCGGCTGCTTCTCGTTGACGGCCCCGGCCGAGCCGGCCGGCGGCTCCAGGTTGCCGTGCAGGTCGTTGAAGGAGAGGAGCTGGACGTCCACCGTCCGCGCGGGCTTCGGGTGCCCGTGGCCGTGGCCCCTGTCGTGGGCGTCGGCGGCGGGCATCGCGGCGATGAGCGCGCCGAGCGTGGTGAGGCCGGCGGCTGCCGCCAGGACCCGGCGGCCGGCACGGCCGCCGTGGTGCTTCCGGGGTGTCGCTGTCATCTCTCCCCTAAACGATTCAGCTGGTGGTGGAGCGTGGTGTGCGCCCGGGACTGCGGGCCGGTCGCGCGGTGGCCGAAACCCGGTGGCCGGGCCGCCGCGAGCGGAAGCCTAGGGTCAACGCGCGTAGCGCGACAGGGGGATGCGGTTACGGGATGGTTGCCGTTTGTCGGTACGTCAGGTTTTGCCCCCGGTCGCCGTAGGCTCGTACCCATGACGACCGACCCCGCCGTGCCCGGCCCCTCCGGACGTGAGATCCGGACCCTCGACGAGCTCACCCACTCCCAGGCCCAGGAGGTGCTCGCGCTGCTCGCCGAGGCCGCCCGGACCGACGGGCAGCAGGCCGTGTCCGAGCAGGGCCGGCTCCAGCTGCGGGGCGGCCGGCGGCCCGGGATCCGCCACTTCCTGCTCACGGTCACCTCGGCCCAGGGGTCCGAGCTGATCGGGTACGCGCAGCTGGAGGACACCGACCCCGTCGAGGCGCCCGCCGCCGAGCTCGTCATCCACCCCGCCCACCGGGGGCGCGGCCACGGCCGGGCGCTCGGCTCGGCGCTGCTCGGCGCCTCCGGCAAGCGGCTGCGGGTGTGGGCGCACGGCGGGCACTCCGCCGCCCGCCACCTCGCCCAGGTCCTGGGCCTCACCCTGTTCCGCGAACTGCGCCAGATGCGGCGGCCGTTGGGCCCGGCCGACATCGCGGAGCCGGTGTACCCGCCGGGCGTGAGCGTACGGACCTTCGTCTCCGGGGAGGACGACGCGGAGTGGCTGGCCGTGAACGCGGCGGCCTTCTCCCACCACCCCGAGCAGGGCGCGCTCACCCAGCGCGACCTCGACGACCGCAAGGCGGAGCCCTGGTTCGACCCGAAGGGCTTCTTCCTGGCCGAGCGCGAGGGCCGGATCGTGGGCTTCCACTGGACGAAGGTGCACACGGCGGAGAGCATCGGGGAGGTGTACGTGGTGGGCATCCGGCCCGACGCACAGGGCGGGGGCCTGGGCAAGGCCCTCACCGCGACGGGGCTGCGGCACCTCGCGGCGGAGGGACTGCCGGCGGCGATGCTGTACGTGGACGCGGACAACACGGCGGCGGTCACCGTGTACGAGCGGCTGGGGTTCACCACGCACGAGGTGGATCTGATGTACCGCACGGAGTCCTGAGCCCCGACCCGCCAGGGGGG
>NZ_JBJHPC010000429.1:0-6244 GCF_045257485.1 Streptomyces sp. YS-3
CCCCCCCACCCTGCACAATGGCCTCATGCCCGAAGGAGACACCGTCTGGCAGGCCGCGCGCCGGCTCGACGCCGCGCTCGGCGGATGCAAGCTGATCCGGTCCGATCTGCGTGTGCCCCGGCTCGCGACCGTGGACCTGACCGGCCGGACCGTGCTGGACGTCACCCCGCGCGGCAAGCACCTGCTCACCCGTATCGAGGGCGGCCTCACCCTCCACTCCCATCTGCGGATGGAGGGCACCTGGCGGATCTTCGCGCCCGGCGAGCGCTGGCGGGGCGGCCGGAGCGACCAGATCCGGGCGATCCTGGGCACCGAGGAGCGGACCGCGGTCGGCTACCGGCTGGCCGTCCTGGAACTGCTCCGCACCCGCGACGAGCACCGCGTCGTCGGCCACCTCGGCCCCGATCTGCTCGGCCCGGACTGGGACCCCGATCTCGCCCTGAGCAATCTGCTCCGCGACCCCGCCAGACCCCTCGGCGAGGCACTGCTCGACCAGCGCAACCTGGCGGGCGTCGGCAACATCTACAAGTCCGAGATCTGCTTTGCCGTCCGGGCGGTGCCCTGGCTGCCGGTGGGCGAGCTCACCGACCCCGCCCGGGTCGTCCTCGCCGCCAAGAAGATCATGGAGGCGAACCGGGAGCGTACGTCCCGGCAGGTGTACGTGTACGGACGCGGCGGCCGGCCCTGCCCCCGCTGCGGTACCGCTCTGCGCGCCACCACCCTGCGCGACCCCTCCGGCAGCGAGCGCCCCACGTACTGGTGCCCCCGGTGCCAGCCGAGCCCCCCGGTCCACGGCCGCGCCGAACAGCCCGGCAGTTGACGGAACAGCACTGACACCACCGCTGTTGACACCCCGTCAGATCTCGCCGTACCGTCCCCGCATGCCCCTCTCGGCGTACGACCTCACCGATCGCACCGCCTTCGTGACCGGCGCCGCCGGCGGTATCGGGCGGGCCAGTGCCGTCCTGCTCGCGGAGGCGGGCGCCCTGGTGCACTGCGCCGACCTCGATGAGCTGGGCCTCCAGGGCACCCGTGAGCTGATCGCGAAGGCGGGCGGCACCGCGTACACCCATGTGCTCGATGTGACCGACCGCACCCGGCTGCGCGCGGCCGTCCGGGGCGCGGGCCGGGTCGACGTCCTGGCCGCCGTCGCCGGGATCATGCACACCAGCACGGTCCTGGACACCGACGACGCCGACCTCGACCGCGTTCTCGCGGTCAACTTCAAGGGTGTGCTGCACGCCTGCCAGGAGGCGGCCCGGGTGATGATCGAGAACGGCACGCCCGGCAGCATCATCACCATGGCGTCCGGTGCCGTCGACTCCGCCGGCGCCGGGCTGTTCTGCTACAGCGCCTCGAAGGCGGCCGTCATCCAGCTGACCAAGACCCTCGCCACGGAGCTCGGCCCGCACTCCATCCGCGTCAACGCCATAGCCCCGGGCTGGGTCCGTACGCCGATGACCGAGCGGCACTCGGCCGAGCACCAGCGGCGGATCGAGTCGACGATGGTCCGGCTCTCCCCGCTCGGACGGGTCGGCGAGCCCGAGGACATCGCGCACACCGTGCTCCATCTCGCCTCGGACGCGTCCTCGTTCACGACGGGTCAGATCCTGCGTCCGAACGGCGGCGTCGCGATGCCCTGGTGACCGCGGGCCGTGGAACATCGCCCGTGACATGAACGGGCAGGAGGCTCAGGCCCCAGCCGCCCGCCGCCACCGCGCCCTCAAGCACCCCGGTCTCGTCGGGCACCGTCAGCAGGCGCACCACCGCCCACCACCACAGCGCCCCCACCACGAGCGCCGGCACCCATCGCACCGCCACTGCCATGGCCGCCTCCTCGGGCCGACGCTAGACCGCTCCCCCCGGTCACCGGGAGAGCGCACCGGGATTCACCCCGGCGCACGCACCGCCCCACACGCCCCGCGAACCGGCCCGGATTCTCCGGCTCCGTCAGCCCGTCTCCGCCTGGAACATCCACGCGTGCTTCTCCAGGTCGGCCGTCAGACCGATGAGAACGTCCTGGCTGACCGGGTCCGGGTCGCCGGTGGCGTCGATCCGCTCACGCATTTTCGTCACGACCGCGCCCAGCGCGTCGACGAGGATCCGTACCGCGTCCCCGTCCCTGATCCAGCCGGTGGGCGTCTTGCCGATGGCGCTCGTCGAGGACACGGTCGCCGCCCGGCCGTCCGGGGTGACCCCCAGCGCGGCGGCCCGCTCGGCCACCGTGTCGGAGTGGAGCCTGGCGGTGTCGACGACCTCGTCGAGCTGGAGGTGCACGGACCTGAAGCGCGGCCCGACCACGTTCCAGTGGACCTGCTTGGCGACCAGCGCCAGGTCCACGAGGTCGACGAGGGCGCCCTGCAGGGCGTCCCCCACCACCTTCAGGTCGGTCTCGGACAGCGAGCTCTTCACGACAGACATGCAGGCACTCCGTTCCTTATGCAGCTCCGTATGCAGCTCCGTATGCAGCTCCGTACGCGGCGGCTCGCGTCTGCACGGGCTCACGTCCGCGTCGGCTCCCCGCGCCTCCCCCCACCTTTACACGGAAGCCCCAAAGGGGGCATTCCGGGAATTGCGCGCAAGACCGGGGCTCCGCACCGGAGAAGCGCCGTGCAAGAAGAAGCCCCGGCCGGTCAGAAGACCGGCCGGGGCCACTCACAGACAGAGCCCGACAGCGTCAGGCCGCGACGACGTCCACCGCTTCCGCGGGCGCCTTGATCGTCACACGCTCGGTCGGGACGCCGGTCACCGACGTCACGGAGATCGAATTGAGCATCGGACGTACCGGTGCGGGCACCGGGTCGCTCGCCGCCGCCGAGGCAGCGAGCTCGGCAAGTGCCAGCTCGTCGCTCACTTCTCGCATGAGCTCGGACATCCGTACGTCAAGCGCGTCGCAGATCGCGGAGAGCAGCTCGGAGGATGCCTCCTTCTGCCCCCGCTCCACCTCGGAAAGATAGCCGAGTGAGACTCGGGCGGACGAGGAGACTTCGCGCAGAGTACGGCCCTGGCGCTGGCGCTGCCGACGCAGCACGTCACCCAGCAGGCGACGGAGCAGAATCATCGGTGGCTCCCTCCTCGGACCGCGTAGCCGCATCCTTCACGCCCCACCGTACCGCCTCGCGCTGCGGCCGTGCGGGGAGCGATGTCGTGTTCACTCAGGGCTGCAAACATCAATTCCCCCCGTTCTGTTCCGTATCCTGTGCCCGCGCATCTTCGCGGAGTTCACCGGCGAGCAGTTCGAGCACGCTCCGTACACTCTCCCTACGGATTTCCTCCCTGCCGCCGTTCAACCGCAAAGCGACGGTTTTCCCGGTCCCGTCCGGTCCCTCGACGGCCACGTGGACGGTCCCGACGGGCTTGCCGTCCTGGGGCTCGGGGCCGGCGACACCGGTGGTCGACACCCCCCAGTCGGCTCCCATCAGCCGCCGCACACCCGCCGCCATCTGCCGCGCGACCTCGCCGTCCACGGCTCCGCGCTCCGCCAGAAGGGTCGCGTCGACGCCCAGGACCTTCTCCTTGACGTCCGTCGCGTAGGCCGTCACCGAGCCGAGGAACCCCGCCGATGCACCCGGCGCCTCGGTCAGCTCCGCGGCCACCAGACCACCGGTCAGCGACTCCGCAGCCGCGACCGACTGCTCACGTTCCGTGAGCAGTTCCATGATCCGCGCAGCCTCTTTCACCGGCCCGGTCCCTCCATGGCGGCCTCAGCGGCGCGGGCCTCGCGCTGTGCGGCGAGCCCCTGACGCCTCAGTACGACCGCCTGTCGCACATAGTCCAGTCCCGTGACGACCGTCAGCACCACGGCGACCGCCATCACCCAGAAGCGCAGGGTCGCCAGTGGACCCGTGAGCGCCAGTACGTACATCCCCGTCGCCGTGCCCTGGGCGAGCGTCTTCAGTTTCCCACCTCGGCTGGCGGGAATCACCCCGTGCCTGATGACCCAGAAACGCATGAGCGTGATCCCGAGTTCCCGGAAGAGGATCACTCCGGTCACCCACCACGGCAGATCGCCCAGCGAGGAGAGACAGACCAGCGCGGCGCCCATGATCGCCTTGTCCGCGATCGGGTCCGCGATCTTCCCGAAGTCGGTGACCAGGTTGTACGTCCGGGCCAGATGACCGTCGAAGATGTCCGTGATCATGGCGACGGCGAACGCCGCCCACGCCCAGGCCCGCCAGACCGGGTCGTACCCGCCGTCCTGCAGCATCAGCACCACGAAGCCCGGCACGAGCACGAGCCGGACCATGGTGAGGAGGTTCGCGACGTTCCAGAGGCTCGCCTGGTTGACGGCCGCCGCGCCCAGCTTGCCGCCGGGCGCCGGCGTCCGGCCGGTACCGCCCGCCGCGGATGCCGGGACTCCCGTCATCTGGCCGCCTCCTCAGGAACGTCGAGACTCGTCACCACCAGGTCGACGCCCTCGGCGGCGACGACCTTCGCCTCGACGATACGGCCCGGCGTCAGTCCCGCGCCCTCCGTGAACCGCACTTGACCGTCGGTCTCCGGCGCCTGGTGCTCGGCGCGGCCGATCACGCCGTCCTCGGTGTCGACCGACTCGACCAGCACCCGGACGGTGTCGCCCACGCGCTCCTCGGCGCGCTGGGCGGTGAGCTCCTCGGCGAGCCGCGACAGGTGGTCGAGCCGCTCGGCGATCACCTCGTCGTCCAGCTTGTTGTCGTAGGTGACGGCCTCGGTGCCCTCCTCGTCGGAGTAGCCGAAGACGCCGATGGCGTCGAGCCGGGCGCTGGTGAGGAAGCGTTCCAGTTCCTTGAAGTCGGCCTCGGTCTCACCGGGGAAGCCGACGATGAAGTTGGAGCGGACACCGGCCTGCGGGGCCTTGGCCCGGATCGTCTCCAGCAGCTCCAGGAAGCGCTCGGTGTCGCCGAAGCGCCGCATGGCCCGCAGCACGCCGGGGGCGGAGTGCTGGAAGGAGAGGTCGAAGTACGGGACGACCTTGTCGGTCGAGGTCAGCACGTCGATCAGGCCCGGCCGCATCTCGGCGGGCTGGAGGTAGCTGACGCGTACGCGCTCGATGCCCTCGACGGCCGCGAGCTCGGGCAGCAGCGTCTCCAGGAGGCGGATGTCGCCGAGGTCCTTGCCGTACGAGGTGTTGTTCTCGGAGACCAGCATGACCTCCTTGACGCCCTGCTCGGCCAGCCAGCGCGTCTCGCCCAGTACGTCCGAGGGGCGGCGTGAGATGAAGGAGCCGCGGAAGGACGGGATGGCGCAGAACGAGCAGCGGCGGTCGCAGCCGGAGGCCAGCTTCACCGAGGCGACCGGGCTGGTGTCCAGCCGGCGGCGCAGCGGGGCGCGCGGACCGGACGCGGGGGCGACGCCCTCGGGCAGGTCCTCGGGGGCGCTCTCCTGGGCCTCCTGGGCGTGGCCGGGCAGCGCCACGGCGGCACCCTGGCGCTCGACGGGGCTCAGCGGCAGCAGCTTGCGCCGGTCGCGCGGGGTGTGCGCCTCCACGCTCCCACCACTGAGGATGGTCTGGAGGCGGCTGGAGATGTCGGCGTAGTCGTCGAAGCCGAGCACGCCGTCGGCCTCGGGGAGGGCGTCGGCGAGCTCCTTGCCGTACCGCTCGGCCATACAGCCGACCGCGACCACGGCCTGGGTCCTGCCGTGATCCTTGAGATCATTGGCTTCGAGGAGGGCGTCGACGGAGTCCTTCTTGGCGGCTTCGACGAACCCACAGGTGTTGACGACGGCGACATCGGCGTCCGAGGCGTCCTCGACGAGCTCCCAGCCGTCCGCTGCCAAGCGGCCTGCAAGCTCCTCCGAGTCCACCTCGTTACGGGCGCAGCCGAGAGTGACAAGGGCGACGGTACGGCGTTCGGGCATGGACTCAAGACTACTTTGTCCCGGCCCGCGTCCCCGCCCCGAGGGCTGATCAAGGAACCGGGGGCCGTACCGGGCCGGGGCGCGGCGGTCCCGGTCAGCCGACGACCGGGTCGCCCTTGGTGTAGGTCAGCCGCTCGACCTGGCCGTCACCGAACTGGTCCTCGACCTTCTTGCCGTTGACGTAGAGCTCGATCGCCCCGGCGTTGCCGAGGATCAGGTCGATCTTCTCGCCGTCCACGAAGGTCTTCGACTCGCCCTTCTCCAGGAGGCCGTCGTAGAGCACCTGCCCGTTGTGCGCCTTGGCGGAGATCCAGCTCTTGTCGGAGATGGCACTCAGCTTGACGGTGACCTTGTCCTGCGGGGCCGCCGCGATGGCGCTGTCCGTGGGGGCCGGGGGCTTCACGGG
>NZ_JBJHPC010000430.1:0-6240 GCF_045257485.1 Streptomyces sp. YS-3
ACCCGGAGCCGCCCCCAGCCCCCGACTTCAGCACCCAGCCGAAACCTCCCGCGCCATCGCCCTGCCCTACTGAGTGGTCCCCGCGCATGCGGGGGTGATCCCTTTGGACGCCCCTGCGTGCAGATCCCACCTACTGGTTCTAACGAAAGTAGTTTGATCGTGTGACTGTCGGCCTGATCGCTCGTCGATGTGGTTATGGGGAAGCCTTGCCTCCGAGTACCTCCGGTCGAATGGAACGCAGTGCAGTGCCGGTCGACGGGCCGGTTGGGCCGCGGGCACACGTGGGTGAGATGACGCGGAGACCCGGCCCGACATGCTCACAGCGACATCCAGCAGTAGAGCCGTTCACCAGCGCTGCGGGCCCGCCTGGCAAGCACGACAAGGTCCTCAACCAGGGGCTGAATATCTTCCGGGTGTGCTCCGTACAGCTCCTCGGCCTGTACCCATCTGCTGGCTACGGTCGGTATCTCCAAGTCGCTTACGTCCGCCAGGATGTCGCGTACCAGAGGGGGGAGCTCTGATACCCACGGTCCCGTCGCCCACGGGTCATCCTCGTCCAGGCCGTGCGGCCTGGGTTCCGGAGAGGTCGGCCATACGGTCCTCTCCTGCACCAGGTCCACGCGCCACTCGACCTGCTGGATGGAAGCGATCAGCTGTCCCAGTACCACGGCGGGATCCACATGCTTGGCTTCCACTCCGTCGAATGCCGGCGGCTCCGTGAAGAGCGGAGAACCACCATCCGCCAGCTCCAGCGCCCGCACCACCGATGCGGCATCCCTCGCACGGAAGTAATCCGTCAGCACACCCATCGTTCTCTCCCCCGTCTCCGATCCCTCGGCAGGCAGTAGATCAGACACCGCTGGCAGACCGGCAGTCACGTGCCGCCGTGGCCGGCAGTCTCACCAAAAGGGACTTTCAGGCACGGACTGCACCGGCGACAACGCGGGGAACGATCAGGTTGTGCAACGGCTGGATCGCCTTGAAGTACAGGCGTCCGGCCGGGCGGTGGAACCGCACGACCGTCGTGCAGACGCCTTCCTGTCTTCCCCCGGAGGAGGAGGGGCGCACCGCGAATGAGGTACGGAAGTCCAAGTGCTTGTCGTCGTCTCCGCCCAAAACCTCGTCTTCGGTCACGGATAACAGGTAGAAGGGACCCATCTTGAGGCCGGGCTCTATGCGGATGTCCTGCACCGGGACACGCTGCTGGGACTGGAGTCCGAAGGGCGCCATCAGTATGTCGCGCAGGGTGAGCAGTCTGTGCACCCACTTAGGAGTCCGGTGAAGACCATCCGGGTGAACTCGATGGCGGTGGTGCCGGTCGGGACGTCCACGGCAACCGCATCAACATGGTCGTAGCCGCCCAGACTTGCCACGGCGCTATCCGCAACGGGACGTGCGTGTCTGCGGGCTTGTACATCAGCCATGATCAGAACCCTTACCCGTGACGGCTTCTCCCTCTACACCTCTCATTCTCCACCACCGTGAAGGACGCAGCACGCCGCACTACGCCCCTTCATTCTTCAAACAGGCTCATAGGGGAACGGACTCCACCCGTCCTCCAGGGGCGGCCCGTCCTCGGGCCCATTCAGGGGCACGTCCGCCGCAGGGTTCTCATTCCCTTCGCCGGGCAGGGGCAGCGAGAACCACACCGCTTTGCCTTCCTGTGTCGGCAGGGTGCCCCACGCCGAGGCCAGTTGGTCCAGCAGGGCAAGACCGCGGCCTGATTCCTCCTCCAGGCCCGCACTCCTGGCCTGGGGAAGGACCGGGCTGCCGTCGCACACCTCGATGTGGAGCTCGTCCCGGGTGCAGCGGACCCTCAGCCGCAGCGGGTCGCAGGCATGTCGCACCGCGTTGGTGAGCAGTTCCGAGGCCAGGAGACAGGCGGTGTCGGTGAGGTCCTCGCACTCCCACTCCCGCAGAGTCCCGCGGAGGAAACGGCGCCCCTCCCCCACGCTCACCGGCTTCGCCGGCAACAGCGCGGAGACAGCTGTCAGGGGGGCCGGAGGAACCCGGGCCAGGAGCAGCGTCACGTCGTCGGCGTAGTCCAGGGGGTCGGGCAGCAGAGCGGCGAGAACGGAGTCGGCTGTCTCTTCGAGGAACGGCGTCTCGGCGACCGCCTTTTCCAGGACCATCGCCAGGGCATCAATCTGTTCTTCGATGTCGCTGGTCGGCGTTTCCACCAAACCGTCGGTGTACAGGGCCAGTACCGCCGACGGCGGTACTCTCAGCCGGGACTCCTGATGCGGTACCTCACCGACTCCCAGGGGCACGCTGACAGGGACCGGAAGCCTGCTGACCGTCCCGGTGGGGTCGGCCAGCAACACGGGAAGGTGGCCGGCGGAACACACGGTCAGGACCCCCTCGTCCGGGTCCAGGATCAGATAGCAGCAGGTGACGAGTTGGTCGGGCAGCTCGCTGACGACCGCGTCCAGGGCGCGCATCAACTGCCAGGGCGGCATGCCGGTCTTGGCCAGGGCGTGCGAAGCCGAACGCAGCTGCCCCATCACGGCGGCGGCTTCCAGACCACGCCCCATCACATCGCCGATCAGTACGCCTACCCGCCCGCCACCCAGGGCGATCAGATCGAACCAGTCCCCGCCCACACCCGCGCCGTGGCGGGCGGGAAAATACCGGCTGGAGGTGTCCATGCCGGGGAGCGGGGCGGGGGATCCCATCAGGCTGCGCTGCAGCGGGACCTGCGGAAGATCAGCCAGGACTTCCGGCAGGCCACGCCGCGCTGAACCGGTGCCGTGCCGCGGCCAGAGCCCGGTTGACGGTCTTCTCGGTAGGAATAAGTTCCCGCAGGGGCCTGCGTTTGATTCCGGTGGTCAGCCAGGGGCCACCGGCCTAGTAGTGCTTTGTTAGGTGGTGTCGTAGGGCTGCCAGGTGGGTTGTCGGCAGGTGGGGCAGGTACCGGTCCAGGTGGCGATGAGGTGTTGGAGGAAGTCCAGGGCCTGGTAGAGGGTCAGGCCCTGGCAGGGGCTTTTGGGCTGGTGCGCTGTTCGGTCAGGAACAGGTGGGCGGCGGTGACGAGGGTGACGTGGCGGTGCCAGCCGGTGAACGAGCGGCCCTCGAAGTGGTCCAGGCCCAGGGCGGTCTTCAGTTCCCGGTAGTCGTGCTCGACCCGCCAGCGGGCTTTCGCCAGGCGGACGAGGTCTTTGGCGGGCATGCCGGCGGGCAGGTTCGAGATCCAGTACTTCACCGGCTCGCTCTCGCCCTCGGGCCACTGGGCGATCAGCCAGACCAACGGGATCGTTCCGTCGTCGGCGGGCTTGGGGCGGCGCCCGGCGAGCCTCTCCCGCAGGAACACGAAGTGTGAACTCATCGCTGCCTTCGAGCCCTTGCGCCAGGTCACGGTCCGGCCGCTGTCGCGGCCCGCGGTCAGGACGTGCTCGCGCAAGGAGCACGGGCTGGTGCGGTAGCGGGGCAGCGGCCGAGGTCCCAGACCGCCGTAGCTGGTGGGGTGCGGCTTCCTCGCCATGGGCGGTCATCTTGCCCTTGGCCTGCAGGACATAGGCCAGGCCGCGGTCTTCCAGGCCGCGGCGGAAGCCGGCGTTGGCGCCGTAGCCGGTGTCCGCGACCAGGACAGCGGGTCGCAGACCGGTGGCGGCGAGTTCGTCGAGCATGTCCAGGGCGAGCTGCCACTTGGGCCGGTGGTTTTCTGCTTCGGGTATCCGGTAGGCCCGCCGGCGTGCCGCTGCCTCGGGCCCGTCCCAGGCGGCGGGCAGGAACAGCCGCCAGGACAACGGACACGAGGCGGTATCGGACGCGGCATGAACGCTGACACCGATCTGGCAGTTGCCGACCTTGCCCAGAGTGCCGGAGTACTGCCGGGCCACCCCGGGCGAACAACGGCCGTCCTTGGGGAAACCGGTGTCGTCCACCGCCCACACCTGCGGCCGCACCGACGCCACCGCCCGCCATGCCAGCCGGGACTGCATCTGATCGACCGGCCAGGTCGAGGACGTCATGAACTGCTGCAACTGCTGATGATCGACACCGAGACGTTCCGCCATCGGCTGCATCGACTTCCTGCGGCCGTCCAGCAGCAGCCCCCGCAGATACAAGGCACCCTTCTCGCGCTGATCCCGCCGCACCAAGGGCGCGAACACCTAGGACGCGAACTCCTCCAGACGAATCCGTACCGCCGCAAGCTCCCCAGCCCTCATACAGCCAGCGAACTACCAGAGCCCCGACACGACAAGACCGCCTAACAAAGCACTACTAGCTGTCGCGCCAGTTGGTGGTGGTTTCGTGGGTGAGGCGGCGGGTCATGAGGTTGATGGCGGCGAGTTGGATCACTGCGGCTGATCGGTGGGGGTGGGTTTCGTAGTCGCGTGCCAGGCGGCGGTGGTGCATGAGCCAGCCGAGGGTGCGTTCGATGACCCAGCGGCGGGGTTGGACGTGGAAGCTGGGGGTGGTGGGGTTGCGTTGGACGATCTCGAGGTCGATGCCGTGGTGGGCGGCGTGTTCGACGGCTTTGGTCTTGTAGCCGTTGTCGGCCCAGGCTTTGGTGATGGAACTCGGTCATACGAGCAACGCGTTCTTCTCCGAGGAGTCTTCCGGCGATCTGGCCTTGAATCACATCGGTCCTGCGCTGTCCCAATTGCGCCGCCGCGCACCGGCATTTCGCAAGGACCTGTCCCGCAACCTCGTACTCAACGTGATCGCCGATGCGCCGGGTGAGATGACCGTCGGTGGCCTTGCCGCCGAGATGGGCGTCGCCCAGCCGGTGGCCAGCCGGACCGTAGCCGCCTGTATCGCGGACGGTCTGCTGCGCCGGACGGCGTCCCAGTCCGACGGACGCCGCACCGTACTCGAACTCACCGAACACGGCGAGGCCGAACGCAACCGCTTCGCCGCCGAACAGCGCAAAGCGTTCGAAGAGATCACCGCCGCCTGGTCACCGGAAGAGCGAATCCAGTTCGCATGCCTCCTGGCTCGTTACGGAGCTGACGACGCCGCATGGTCCAGGAAACGGGTAGCCGACCGCGACTGAACGAGCTCAGCGCATACACATCCGAGCGCACTCACACGACGCCGTCCGCCTCGCCCGCTGCCCTGCGCTGATCTCGATAACACCGGCCTGAGTGACTTCTGTCCCAGGGTGGATCATCAGATCCAGGTGGGTATGTGTCCCTCGGTGTAGCGGGCGCCGAAGCCGCCGTGGGGCAGGATCTCGTCAATGGTTTTCAGGTCGGCGTCGGTGAGGGTGAGGTCGGCGGCGTTGGCGTTTTCCTCGATGCGCTTCGGGCTGCGGGTACCGGGGATCGGCACGATGTGGTCACCCCGGGTCAGGAGCCAGGCCAGGGCCAACTGGGAGACGGTGGCATCTTTGCTCGCTGCGAGGGCGGCGAGCCGGTCGACGGCTTCGACATTCTTCTCGAAGTTGCCCGGCTGCCAGCGCGGGTCGGCGTTGCGTATGTCGTTGCCTTCGTACTGGCCGGCGGGTCTGGCGGTGCCGGTGATGAGCCCGCGGCCCAGGGGCGCGTAGGCGACGAAGCCGATGCCGAGTTCGTCCAGGACGGGGAAGAGCTGCTCGACGTCCCGTTCGAACAGGGAGTACTCGGTCTGCAGGACGGAGACCGGTTGCACGGCGTGCGCTCTGCGGATCGTCTCGGGCCCGGCCTCGCTGAGGCCGAAGTACTTCACCCAGCCCGCGTCGATCAGCTCCTTGACCGTGCCCGCGACCTCCTCGATGGGCACGTCGGGGTCGACGCGGTGCTGGTAGAAGACGTCGATGTGATCCACGCCGAGGTGGCGCAGGCTGTTGTAGGCGACCTTGCGGATGTTGTCGGGCCGGCTGTTGAGGGGGCCGCCGATCTGCTTCGCGGGCACCGACATGTCGACGCCGAATTTGGTGGCCAGGACCACGTCGTCGCGGAAGTCCCTGACCGCCTTGCCGACCAGGAGCTCGTTGGATCCGGTGCCCCAGCCGTACATCTCGGCGGTGTCGAAGAAGGTGACGCCCAGGTCGTGGGCGCGGCGGAGGGTGGCGACGCCGGCCGCCTCGTCGGTAGGGCCGTAGGCCATCGTCAGGCCCATCGCGCCGTAGCCGATGGCCGAGACCTCAAGGCCCTGGCTTCCCAGGGTCCGGTGCTGCATGACTCACTCCTCGGAGAGAAACCAGTGCCGCCCACGCCGACGCCTGCGATCAGTGAGCGACGGGTGCGCGCGAGCGCAGGCGGCCGATGCCCTCGTAGCGGAGTCGTACGTGGGCTCTCGGCCAGGCTGCCGGGC
>NZ_JBJHPC010000044.1:0-23522 GCF_045257485.1 Streptomyces sp. YS-3
CCGCGAACGCGCACCGCCCCGGCACCCCTCAGTGGTGGAACGCGGTCGCCTTCGACTCCTCCCGTCCCAGCGGCCCCGGCTGCCGCCGCAACTCCGGCAGCAGCCGCCCCAGGTCCTCCACCAGCATCCCCGCCAGGTCCGACGAGAACCCGTTGCGGCACACCACCCGCAGCACCGACAGGTCCTCGCGGTGGGGCGGGAACGTGTACGCCGGGACCAGCCAGCCCCGCTCCCGCAGCCGCCGCGACACATCGAACACGTCGAACCGCTCCACCTCCGGCGCCGTGGTGAACGCGAACACCGGCAGCTCGGTCCCGCGTGTGAGCAGCCGGAAGTCGCCCAGCGCCTCGATGCGGTCGGCGAGCGAGCAGGCCACGTCCCGGGTGGTCCGCTGCACCGCCCGGAACCCTTCCCGGCCCAGCCGCAGGAACGTGTAGTACTGCGCCACCACCTGCGCCCCCGGCCGGGAGAAGTTCAGCGCGAAGGTGGGCATGTCGCCGCCCAGGTAGTTCACCCGGAAGACCAGCTCCTCCGGGAGCTCCTCGGCCGAGCGCCACAACGCCCAGCCCACGCCCGGGTACACCAGCCCGTACTTGTGCCCGGACGTGTTGATCGACGAGACCCTGGGCAGCCGGAAGTCCCACACCAGGTCCTCGTCGAGGAAGGGCGCCACCATCGCCCCCGACGCGCCGTCCACATGGACCGGCACATCAAGACCCGTACGCTCCTGCAACGCGTCGAGTGCCGCGCAGAGTTCCGCGATCGGCTCGTACGATCCGTCGAAGGTCGAGCCGAGGATGCCCACCACGCCGATCGTGTTCTCGTCGCACAGCTCGGCCGCCGCCTGCGGGTCGAGGTGGAAGCGGTCGCCCTCCATCGGGACCTGGCGCGCCTCGACCTCCCAGAAGGCGCAGAACTTCTCCCAGCAGACCTGGACGTTCACGCCCATCACCAGGTTCGGCACCGCGTCCCGCCCGGGATAGCGGTCCGCGTTCCGCTTCGCCCAGCGCCGTTTGAGCGCCATCCCGGCGAGCATGCACGCCTCGCTCGACCCCGTCGTCGAGCAGCCCACCGCGCCGGCCGGGTCGGGCGCGTGCCACAGGTCGGCGAGCATGGCCACACAGCGCCGCTCCAGCTCGGCGGTGCGCGGGTACTCGTCCTTGTCGATCATGTTCTTGTCCCGGCACTCCGCCATCAGCACCGCCGCCTGCGGTTCCATCCAGGTGGTGACGAAGGTGGCCAGGTTGAGGCGGGAGTTGCCGTCCAGCATCAGTTCGTCGTGGACGAGCTGGTACGCGGTGGAGGGGGCGAGCGGCCGGTCGGGGAGCCGGTGCCGGGGTGGCGCCGAGGTCATGGAGCCGACCGGGTCGGCCTCCCCGTAGAAGGGGTTGAGGGCGAGCCGCTCGTGGTCCTTCTCGTGCTCCGGTGCCTTCTCGGCGCCACCCGGGTGCAGTGCCATGGTCTCGGGTCCCCCCGTCTCAGAGTTTCGTGATCACGACCGCCGTTCCGTACGCGCAGACCTCCGTCCCCACGTCGGCGGCCTCGGTGACGTCGAACCGCATCATGAGGACGGCGTTCGCCCCACGCGCGCGTGCCTGCTCCACGAGCCGCTCCATCGCCTGGTTGCGGGTCTGCACGAGCGTCTTGGTCAAGCCCTTCAGCTCGCCGCCGATCATGGACTTCAGCCCGGCGCCGATCTGGCTGCCGAGGTGCCGTGAGCGCACGGTGAGGCCGAAGACCTCCCCGATGACCTGCTGGACCTGGTAACCGGGCACGTCGTTGGTGGTCACCACCAGTACGTCGGACTGTGCGCCCTGCCCGCCGCCGAAATCCTCGATGCCCATCGCGCCGCCTTCCTGGAAGATCCTGGGACCCAGCTTCGTACCCGCCCGTGCCCCGCGCATCCCCAGGAACCCGGTGGAACCTGGAGCGTGCCGGCGGCGTTGATAGCTTTGGCCCGTCAACGCGCGCTTACGCGCCCCCCGCCCCATCCCTCACCCAGGAGCGCCGGAACCCGTGACCACCCTCGCACTCGGTCCGAGCTGGCTGGACCCCGACCAGTTGCTGTCGTCGTTCGGCCTGGCCGGTCTGCTGGTGATCGTCTTCGCCGAGTCCGGCCTGCTCATCGGCTTCTTCCTGCCGGGCGACTCGCTCCTGTTCACCACCGGCCTGCTGGTCACCGGCGGCAAGATCGACACTCCGCTGTGGCTGGTGTGCCTGATGGTGGTGGCCGCCGCCGTGCTGGGCGACCAGGTGGGCTATCTCTTCGGCCGCAAGGTCGGCCCCTCGCTCTTCAACCGGCCGGACTCCAAGCTCTTCAAGCAGGAGAACGTGGAGAAGGCCCACGAGTTCTTCGAGAAGTACGGCCCGAAGTCGCTGGTGCTGGCCCGGTTCGTGCCGATCGTCCGGACGTTCACGCCGATCATCGCGGGCGTGAGCCGGATGAACTACCGCTCCTTCATCACGTACAACGTGATCGGCGGCGCGCTGTGGGGCGCGGGGGTGACGCTGCTGGGCGCGGCGTTGGGCAACGTCGAGTTCGTGCACAAGAACATCGAGTTGATGCTGGTCGCGATCGTCCTGATCTCGGTGGTCCCGATCGCGATCGAGTTCCTGCGGGCGCGTTCCAAGGCGAAGAAGGCGGGCCCGGGGGCCACCGCGGCCCCGCCCGCGCAGCAGCGCAGGCGGCACGCGAAGCGCTGAACGGGGGACGTGTACGGGCTCAGAACCCTCGCGTCCGCTTCGCCGCCTTGCGGGCCGCCCCCGGCGCCTTGAGGAACATCCGCGACATCTCGCTCCCGAGGTTCACCCCGATCGCGATCGCCATCGCCAGCGCCGCCGCCTTGGCGATGTTGGCGAGCCCCTGGTCCCGGTGGTTCTGGGCGATCGCCAGCACCCCGAAGTAGGTGGCGCTGCCCGGCAGCAGCGGCCCGATCGCCGCCGTCACGTACGGCAGCGCCGAGGTGTTGCGGTAGCGCGCGACCAGCTGTCCGAAGAGGCCGACCAGCCCCGCCGCCACCGCCGTCGCCATGATCGGCGACCCCTTGGCGGTGACCGCGATCGACGCGTAGATCACCCAGGCGACCCCGCCGTTCAGCGTGGCGATCCACACGGTGGACCGTTCCTGCTGGAGCAGTACGGCGAAGGTCAGACAGAGCGCCATGGAGGCGAGCGTCTGGACGACGGGCCGCTCGATGGGGCTGAGCGCCCCCTCCGGGTTCAGCTTGGCGTCGACCTGGAGCCCCCCGTACAGCACGGTGAGCACCCCGATCACGATCGCCACGAAGAAGTACGTGACCTCGAGCAGACGGGCGGAGGCGGTGATGTAGAAGCCGGTCAGGCCGTCCTGTACGGCGGCCACCAGCGCCCGTCCGGGGATCAGGGCGAACAGGCCACCGGTGATGACCGCGGAGGGCCGCAGATCCCAGCCGAGCAGGCTGAGCGCCACCCCCATCCCCGCGGGCGGCATCGCGGCCACCACGAACTGGTAGAACTCCGGCAGCCCGCGCGCCGCGCAGAGCCAGGCGAGCCGGTCGCCGAGGATCGCCCCGGCCGCCGCCAGCAGGAACACCGTCACGCCACCGCCGACCAGCACCGAGGCCGCCCCGGCGAGCACGCCGGCGGCGAGGGTGAGGACCCAGCCGGGGTACGGGTGCCGGTTTCGGCGGATCTCCGCGAGGCGGCGGTAGGCCTCTTCGAGGGTGACGTCGTGGTCGGAGCTGGTCATGTCCGTGACGAGGCGGTGGACGGCCGCCAGACGCGTGTAGTCGGTGCCCCGGCGGCGTACCGTCCGGTTCGCCGTGACCGGGTCGTCCACCAGGGACGGCTGGTGGGTGACGGCGAGCAGGGTGAAGGTCACCGTCGGCTCGCAGCGGTCCAGCCCGTAGCTGCGGCAGATCGCGAACATCGCCGCCTCGACGTCCTCGGCGCCCTCGCCGCCCGCGAGCAGCAGCTCACCGATACGCAGCGTCAGGTCGAGCACGCGCGGCACGGCGGGCCCGGCGTCGTCGGTCTTCAGGGCCGTCTCCGGCCCCGGCCGCTCACCCACCGGCATCCGCAGCATGGTGCGCATCCGGTCCTGCCAGGGCGCGTCCTTGGAGAGGCGCACCAGCGGCAAACCCGCGGTGGTGACCATGGCGGACGGCGCCTCACGGGCCGAATAGGTGCTGGGCGGGGCGAAGGCCGAGGCGGGCGCCTGCTCGGCCGACGGCTCGGGCTCCGGCACCCCGGCCGGCAGCGCGAACTCGGAGGTCGGCGCGTCCTCCTCCGGAGGACCCGGCTGCGCCACTCCGTCGGGAGCCGCGAAGGCGCTCCGCGCCTCGTCAGAGGGCTTGCGCTCCTCCGGCTCCTGCTGCTCAGGCACCCCTTGACTCCCTCCAGTCCCTTGCGTACGCAAGCGTGTGCCCAGTATGTGGGTGATCATCAAGTCGTACGACAACGGGCGGCGCACCCCGGAGGGTGCACCGCCCGTCGTCGTACCGGCTCAAGGGCGCGTCAGTGCGCGCCGCCCTGCGCCTCAAGGCGCTTGTAGGAGGCCTTGATCTCTTCCTCGGCCTCGGCGCGGCCGACCCAGTTGGCGCCCTCGACGGACTTGCCGGGCTCCAGGTCCTTGTAGACCTCGAAGAAGTGCTGGATCTCCAGGCGGTCGAACTCCGACACGTGGTGGATGTCGCGCAGGTGCTCGACACGCGGGTCGGACGCCGGCACGCAGAGCAGCTTGTCGTCGCCGCCCGCCTCGTCGGTCATACGGAACATGCCGATGGCGCGGCAGCGGATCAGGCAGCCCGGGAAGGTCGGCTCGTCCAGGATGACCAGCGCGTCCAGCGGGTCACCGTCCTCGCCGAGGGTGTTCTCCACGAAGCCGTAGTCCGCCGGGTAGCTGGTCGAGGTGAAGAGGCGACGGTCCAGGCGGATCCGGCCGGTCTCGTGGTCCACCTCGTACTTGTTCCGCGAACCCTTCGGGATCTCGATGGTGACGTCGAACTCCACGGGTGGCTCTCCTCCATGATCAGCACATGCATTGGTCGGTTCCCGCGTCCCCCGGGTCGGGCCCGGGACACTCAGCCGGACGGGCCGCCGGTGCTGACCCGGTGTGCCATGTTCGCGGCAAGACGCAGTTCTGGTGATTAAGTGTCCCTCACGCAGGTGTGTGATCGCGAAAGGGGCTGGTCCTCGGTGCCGGGACCCAAGACATGGCAGCTCATGGCGGGTGCGGCTGCGGTGGGCCTGGCGGTGGCGGCCGGAGCGGTGGCCACGGCCGGTCCCTGGGACTCGGGTCAGCGTACGGCGGAGCGCGACCGCGCAGCGGCTCACCGGCGAACAGGTGGCGCACATCACCTGGGCGCGCCCCCCGCACCCGCGCCCGCGCCCAGCGCCAGGGGCGTACTCACCGCTCTTCGCGCCCCCGCAGACGCGCCGGCGGACACCGTGCTCGACCAGGTCCTCGCCCCCCTGCTCACCTCGCCCGGCCTCGGCCCGCAGCCCTCCGCCGCCGTGTACGACACCGCCACCGGCAAGCAGCTCTACGGGCAGCGCGCGGACACCGCCATGACGCCCGCCTCCACCGTCAAGATCGCCACCGCCGTCGCCGCCCTGTCCGCGCTCGGCCCGGACCACCGCATCCCCACCACGGTCGTCGCCCCCGCCACCGGCACCGAACTCACCCTGGTCGGCGGCGGCGACCCCACGCTCGGCAAGGACGGTCTGCGCACCCTCGCCGACGCCACCGCCCGCGCCCTGCGCGCCCGCGGCGCCACCACCGCCTCCCTCGCCTACGACCTCTCCCGCTACAGCGGCCCCGAGCGCCACCCCATCGGCCCGAACGAGAACATCGCGCCCGTGGTCGCCCTGATGACCGACGAGGGACGGACGGACAGCAGCGACAGCGGCCCCGCGCCGCGCAGCTGGGACCCGGCGGGGGACACCGCCCGTACCTTCGCCTCACTGCTGCGCGAACGCGGCATCACCGCCGGCCCGCCCCGGCCGGGACGCGCCCCGCGCGGCGCCACGGAGCTCGCCCGCACCCTCTCCGCGCCGCTCTCCGACCTGGTCGAGCGGATGCTCACCAACAGCGACAACGACCTCGCCGAGGCGCTCGCCCGGCAGACGGCCGTCGCCGCCGGGCGGCCCGCCGACTTCGACGGCGCCGCCAAGGCGGTCGCCGACCGGATCGCCGCGCTCGGCCTGCCCCAGGCCGCCACCGCCCGGTTCGCCGACGGCAGCGGCCTCAGCCGCGAGAACCGCGTCAGCGCCCGGCTCCTGACCCTCCTGCTGGCCCGCGCCACCGACCCCGCCCACCCCGAACTGCGCCCGGTCCTCACCGGTCTGCCGGTCGCCGGGTTCACCGGCACCCTGCGCGCCCGCTACGGGACGGACTCCGCCGGGACCGGCCTCGTCCGCGCCAAGACCGGCACGCTCTCGGGCGTCAACGCGCTCGCGGGCACGGTCGTGGACGCCGACGGCCATCTGCTCACCTTCGCCTTCCTCGCCGCCGACACCCCGGGCCCGGACGCCGCCCAGCGCGCCCTGGACCGGCTCGCCGAGCGACTCGCGCGGTGCGGCTGCCGGGCCGGCGCCCCCGCACCCGCCCCGTGAGCACCCGGCGTCAACCCTCCTCCCCTGCGCGGGAGGACAACGTACGGTTGACGCATGACGAGCATCGGTGGTGCCGCTTCTTCTGGGATGGTCGACTGGAACCTCGCGGTGGCGACCGCGACCCGACTGGTGAGGCCGGGCCCCGAGGTGAGCCGTGACGAGGCCCGCGCCGTCGTCGCGGAGCTGCGCGGGCACGCGAAGGCCTCGGAGGAACACGTACGGGCGTTCACCAGGATGATCCCGGAGGGGGTGCGGCCCGCCGACACCCCCGTCCTCGTGGTCGACCGGGCGGGCTGGGTCAGGGCCAACGTGGCCGGTTTCCGTGAGGTCCTGAAGCCCCTGCTCGACAAGATGCAGGAACGCCGGGGGAGCAGCCCGGGCAGCGCCGTCTTCGGCGCGGTCGGCGGCAAGGTCACCGGCGTGGAGCTGGGCATGCTGCTCAGCTTCCTGTCCTCGCGCGTCCTCGGACAGTACGAGACGTTCGCGCCCCCCACCCGCGAACTCCCGGCCGGGGAGAACGGCGGCGGGCGGCTGCTCCTGGTCGCGCCCAACATCGTCCACGTGGAGCGCGAGCTCGACGTCGACCCGCACGACTTCCGGCTCTGGGTGTGCCTGCACGAGGAGACCCACCGCACCCAGTTCACCGGCGTGCCCTGGCTGCGCGACCACCTTGAGGGCGAAATCCAGTCATTCCTGGGGGAGACCGACGTCGACCCGATGACCATTCTGGAGCGGCTGCGCGAGGCCGCCCAGTCGCTCGCCGGAAGCCGCCCCGAGGGCGAGGAGGGCGACAGCGGGCGCTCCCTGGTGGAGCTGGTGCAAACACCCGCCCAGCGGGAGATCCTCGGCCGGCTCACCGCCGTGATGTCGCTCCTGGAGGGCCACGCCGACTTCGTCATGGACGGGGTGGGACCGCAGATCGTGCCCTCGGTGGCGGAGATCCGTGAGAAGTTCCAGCAGCGGCGCGCCAAGGGCGCCTCGCGCCTCGACCAGGCCCTGCGCAAGCTCCTCGGCCTCGACGCCAAGCTGCGCCAGTACCGCGACGGCGAGCGGTTCGTCCGGGCCGTCGTCGACCAGGTCGGCATGGACGGTTTCAACCGCGTCTGGACCTCGCCCAACACGCTCCCGACCAAGGCGGAGATCGCCAAACCGGCGGACTGGGTCGCGCGGGTGCACAGCAGGACGGAGGGCTGAGCGGGCGGGCGCCGACCGCACCCACGTACCCGGTGCCCGCGACTGTCCCCCGGAAATGCGCAGGATCACCCATCCGAGGGACCGTAGGGCATGGGTAGGCGTGCAATGCTCGGGTATCGGCTCAGTTCTGTCACCATCTACGCACTCTGTGTGACCGATCTTTTCCCTCGTCCCGAGGCACCCCCCAACATCACCGAAGGGCACCGGACATGGGTCCCCATCCTGCGGTCGCGGCGATACGCCTGGCGGTCCGCCGCGCACTCCACGACGTCCTGCGCGATGCGCTCGTCCTCCACGACGGCCGCACCCCGCCCCCCGACACCCCCCTCGACCTCCAGCGCGACACCGCGCGCGAGGGCGGCGCCGACGGACCCCTGGTCCTCGTCGCCTGCTCCGGCGGCGCCGACTCCATGGCGCTCGCCTCCGCCCTCGCCTTCGAATCCCGCAAGCTCTCCGTCCGCGCCGGCGCCGTCACCGTCGACCACGGCCTCCAGCCCGGCTCCGACCAGCGCGCCGCCGAGGTCGCCGCCCGGCTCACCGCGCTGGGGCTCGACCCGGTCGAGGCCATCACCGTCAAGGTCGGCCGCGAGGGCGGCCCCGAGGCCGCCGCCCGCGACGCCCGCTACGCCGCCCTGGACGCCGCCGCCGAGCGCCACGGCGCCGCCGCGATCCTGCTCGGCCACACCCGCGACGACCAGGCGGAGACGGTCCTGCTCGGCCTCGCCCGGGGCTCGGGCACCCGCTCCCTGTCCGGCATGGCCGCCGTCTCCGGCACCCACGGCCGCTACCGCCGCCCCTTCCTCCAGCTCGACCGGCACACCGCCCGCAAGGCCTGCCTGGTCCAGTCGCTTCCCGTCTGGGACGACCCGCACAACGCCGACCCCGCCTACACCCGCTCACGGCTGCGCCACGAGGGCCTGCCCGCCCTGGAGAAGGCGCTCGGCAAAGGCGTCGTGGAGGCGCTGGCACGTACCGCCGAACTCTCCCGCGACGACGCCGACGCCCTGGACGCCTGGGCCGCCGAGGTCGACCCGTCGGTCCGGGACGACGCCGGCGAACTGCTCTGCGGAAGGCTCTACGCCCTGCCCGCCGCGGTCCGCCGGCGGGTGCTGCGCAAGGCCCTCATCCACGCCGGTTCCCCCGCCGGCTCGCTCTTCGCCCGCCATGTCGAGGAGGTCGACCGCCTGATCACGAGCTGGCGCGGCCAGCGGGCCATCAACCTCCCCGGGCGCGTCGAGGCACGGCGGCAGGGTGGCAGACTGGTCATCCGGCAGAGCTGAGCTCAGTTACGTACCACGAACCTAAGAAAGCGGCCCGGGTGAACGAGAAGGACATGGGCACCGACCTCCAGTCGGTGCTCATCACCAAGGAAGAGATCGACGCCAAGCTGGTCGAGCTGGCCGCGAAGATCGACGCGGAGTACGCCGGCAAGGACCTCCTGATCGTCGGCGTCCTCAAGGGGGCCGTCATGGTCATGGCGGACCTGGCGCGCGCGCTGTCCACCCCGGTCACCATGGACTGGATGGCCGTCTCCTCCTACGGCGCGGGCACCCAGTCCTCCGGTGTCGTCCGCATCCTCAAGGACCTGGACACCGACATCAAGGGCAAGCACGTCCTGATCGTCGAGGACATCATCGACTCCGGCCTCACGCTCTCCTGGCTGCTCTCCAACCTCGGATCCCGCGAGCCCGCCTCCCTCGAGGTCTGCACGCTGCTCCGTAAGCCGGATGCCGCAAAGGTCGCGATCGACGTGAAGTGGATCGGATTCGACATTCCGAATGAGTTCGTCGTCGGATACGGCCTTGACTACGCCGAGAAGTACCGCAATCTCCCCTTTGTCGGGACACTCGCTCCGCACGTCTACGGCGGCTGAACCGGGTACCCGGACGGGAACTCGGAGCCCCCTTCCCGCGTTGGAGCTTGGGAAGGCGGGTTTGTCAGCCGTCCCTTGCGGTCTCGGGTGACAATGCTGGGGTACCGTCCGAAGAACAGTCTTTACTCACAGCAGCATTTACCTACGGGCAGGAGGGACGGGGCGTTCTCGCTCCGTATGGATGGACGTGAAGCGATACTTCCGTGGGCCGGTCATGTGGATCGTGCTGGCCGTCCTCGCCGTGGTCGTGTTGATGCAGGTCGTCGGCTCGTCGGGCGGCTACAAGACGGTGGACACCTCTGAGGTCGTCCAGGCGATCGACAAGAACCAGGTAGACGAAGCCAAGATCACGACCGGCGACGAGTCGGTCATCAAGGTCGACCTCAAGGACGGCCAGAAGGTCAAGGGCGCCAACAAGATCCAGGCGAGCTACATCGGCGACGCCCAGGGCACCAGCCTGGCCAACAAGCTGCAGGGCAAGTTCGACAGCGGGGACCTGACCAAGGGCTACACGGTCTCCCCCTCGAAGCAGAACCCGATCGTGGGGATCCTGCTCTCGCTGCTCCCCTTCGTCCTCATCGTCGTCGTCTTCCTGTTCCTGATGAACCAGATGCAGGGTGGCGGCTCCCGGGTCATGAACTTCGGGAAGTCCAAGGCGAAGCTCATCACCAAGGACACCCCGAAGACGACGTTCTCGGACGTGGCCGGGGCCGACGAGGCCGTCGAGGAGCTCCACGAGATCAAGGAGTTCCTCCAGGAGCCGGCGAAGTTCCAGGCCGTCGGCGCCAAGATCCCCAAGGGCGTGCTGCTGTACGGCCCGCCCGGCACCGGCAAGACCCTCCTCGCGCGCGCCGTCGCGGGCGAGGCCGGCGTCCCCTTCTACTCGATCTCCGGCTCCGACTTCGTCGAGATGTTCGTCGGCGTCGGCGCCTCCCGGGTGCGCGACCTCTTCGAGCAGGCCAAGGCGAACGCCCCGGCGATCGTCTTCGTCGACGAGATCGACGCCGTCGGCCGGCACCGCGGCGCGGGCCTCGGCGGCGGCCACGACGAGCGCGAGCAGACGCTCAACCAGCTGCTCGTCGAGATGGACGGCTTCGACGTGAAGGGCGGCGTCATCCTGATCGCCGCCACCAACCGGCCCGACATCCTCGACCCGGCCCTCCTGCGCCCCGGCCGCTTCGACCGCCAGATCGCGGTCGACCGCCCGGACATGCAGGGCCGTCTGGAGATCCTCAAGGTCCACCAGAAGGGCAAGCCGGTCGCCCCGGACGTCGACCTCGCGGCCGTCGCCCGGCGCACCCCCGGCTTCACCGGCGCCGACCTGTCGAACGTGCTGAACGAAGCGGCGCTCCTCACGGCGCGCAGCAACCAGAAGCTGATCGACAACCACATGCTGGACGAGGCGATCGACCGCGTCGTGGCGGGCCCGCAGAAGCGGACCCGGATCATGTCCGACAAGGAGAAGAAGATCACCGCGTACCACGAGGGCGGACACGCCCTGGTCGCGGCTGCTTCCCCGAATTCGGACCCGGTCCACAAGATCACGATCCTGTCGCGCGGCCGTGCCCTCGGCTACACGATGGTCCTGCCGGACGAGGACAAGTACTCGACCACGCGCAACGAGATGCTCGACCAGCTCGCCTACATGCTCGGCGGGCGCGCGGCCGAGGAGCTCGTCTTCCACGACCCGACCACGGGCGCGGCGAACGACATCGAGAAGGCCACGGCCACCGCACGCGCGATGGTCACGCAGTACGGCATGACCGAGCGGCTCGGCGCGATCAAGTTCGGCGGCGACAACACGGAGCCGTTCCTGGGCCGTGAGATGGCGCACCAGCGCGACTACTCGGAAGAGGTCGCGGCGCTGGTCGACGAAGAGGTCAAGAAGCTCATCGAGACCGCGCACAACGAGGCGTGGGAGATCCTCGTCGAGAACCGCGACGTCCTCGACAACCTGGTCCTGCGGCTTCTGGAGAAGGAGACGCTGGGCAAGGAGGAGATCGCCGAGATCTTCGCCCCGATCATCCGGCGCCCGGCGCGTCCGGCCTGGACGGGCTCCTCGCGGCGTACGCCGTCGACGCGCCCGCCGGTCCTGTCGCCGAGGGAACTGGCCCTGACCAACGGCGCCACCACCGCCAACGGCTCGGCCCCGACGGACTCGGTCCCGACCGAGCAGCTCCCCGGCGCGGAGGACCGCCCCGAGAGCTGACCCCCGGCTCCCCGGACCCGGAATGCACGCCGCGCCCCCCAGGTTTTAGCCTGTGGGGGCGCGGCGCATTCGTACGTCCGTGCAGAGACACGAGGAACGAGGCACAGATGACCGACCCGGTGACGCTGGACGGCCAGGGCCGTATCGGCGAGTTCGACGAGAAGCGGGCCGAGAACGCCGTGCGCGAGCTCCTCATCGCGGTCGGCGAGGACCCGGACCGCGAGGGCCTGCAGGAGACGCCGGCGCGGGTGGCGCGGGCTTACCGGGAGATCCTGGCCGGGCTCCGGCAGGAGCCCGAGGACGTGCTGACGACCACGTTCGACCTGGGGCACGACGAGATGGTCCTGGTGAAGGACATCGAGATCGTCTCCCTCTGTGAACACCATCTGCTGCCGTTCCACGGCGTGGCCCATGTCGGTTACATCCCGGCGGACACGGGCAAGATCACCGGCCTGTCGAAGCTGGCGCGCCTGGTGGACGTGTTCGCCCGCCGGCCGCAGGTCCAGGAGCGGCTGACCACGCAGATCGCCGACTCGCTGATGCGGATTCTGGAGGCGCGGGGCGCGATCGTGGTGATCGAGGCCGAGCACATGTGCATGTCGGTACGCGGCATCCGCAAGCCCGGTGCCAAGACGACCACGTCGGCGGTGCGCGGACAGTTGCGGGACGCGTCGACGCGGGCCGAGGCGATGAGCCTGATACTGGCGCGGTAGGCCGGTTGTCGGTGGTGCCCGGTACGGTCCTGGACCAGCGGAAGAGTCGCTGGTCCGGAGGGGCGCTGTGGGGTACGGGGTGCCGAGCCGTCAGACGGTGGACGTGGTGGGTGGCCGGGCACGGGCGCGTGACGTCGCGCCGGGCGCCCGCCTGTGGACGCTGGACGGGACGCGCAGTGCGCACACCTCCGTGAGGGAGGTGAAGGCGGCCAAGGCGCGCGAGGTCGTCGACGTCGTGACCGGCCAGTCGACGTTCTCGGTGGCCCCCGGCCTCCTGCTGCGCACTCCCGACGGATGGACGCACGCACGGGACGCCGCGGGGACCGTGCTGGCGTGGACCCCTGCGCGCAAGCTGCGCCGGGAGCGGGTGACGATCCGGCCCGGCCGGGAGTTCGGCTACTTCGTGGGAGCGACGTGCGCCGACGGAACAGTCGGCAAGAATTATGTCTCTCTCGTGGTCAACAGCCAGGAGTTCGCCGCCCGGTACGCGGCGGCACTCACCGCTGCCACCGGTCTGGTGGCACGGCTGCAGCCCGTCACAAGGCCCTCCGGCTACCTGGGGAGAGACCTGCCCGGTTTTCGGGTGCGCGTCGTCTCTTCGTATCTCGCGGATCTGCTGCGCCAGTACGTCGGTGGCGACGCGCACCATCTGCGCCAGCGTTTTCCGCGTGTCGTCCTGCGCGACCGTGAGGTGTTCGACGGATTCCTCGACGGCTATGCCGACGGCGACGGCTGCCGCGTCCGGCGGTGGCCCGCGCGGGTCGTCGTCAGCGCCAATGTGCCGTTCCTCGCGGAGCTCGCGAACGTGGTGGGGGCACGGTTCACGCCCCGTACCGATGGCCGGGTCTCCTGCCTGGTGCTGAGCGACAGGTGGGCCGCCCGCGGCACGTTCCGCGCCGAGCGGCATCCGCTCGAGCTGAGGGAGTCGGCGTGGACGGAGGTGCGGGAAGTGCGCCTGCGGGCCGTGCCCGACAAGCCCTTCACGCTGTACGACTTCCGGCTGGAGCCGTTTCCCACGTTCCTGGTGAACGGACATCTCGCCCGCCAGGAGTGGTGAACGGCGCCGACCCGCGCCGCCCCCTACACCGCCGGAGTGGTCCCCGGCCCCTCGTCCTCGTCGTCCGGGAGTTTGCAGACCCGTTCCAGGAAGAACGCCGCCGCCACCACCGCGATGCCCGCCGCCACCGAGAAGCCGGCGTAGATCGCCTGGTCGCGGCGGGCGGGGATGTCCAGGGAGCCGAGGAGGAAGACTCCCGTCCCTCCGTACATCCCCGAGACCAGGGCGGCCACCAGCGCGCTGGACTGGCCGAAGACCACCGCGCGGGCCGCCATCAGGGGTTCGACGCCCTTCGCGCCGGGGCGGCGTTCGCGCTGGGCGCGCAGGCGGGCGCGGATGGACAGGGCCGTGGCCAGGAGGATCACGGCGATCACCGCGAGGACGATCGGCGCGGCCAGCGGGACGCTCGGCAGGGTCCCCAGTGAGTCCCACAGCCGGGCGCCCGCCCAGGAGAGCACTCCGGCGACGGCGAAGAGTCCCGCCAGTACGCCCAGCCTCAGTTGTTTCACCGAAGAGTGCCCTTCATGTCGCCGGACTTGCTAGCCGTCAGCAGCCTAACGACTACTCGGGCAGGCGGAGTTCCAGGTCGGCGCGCGGCAGCACACCTTCGCGGCCGATCGTGGCGAGCAGCGCGGCGACCGGGCCGTGGCCGGGGACCTGGGCCTCGGGGTCCACGTCCTGCCAGGGGGCGAGGACGAACGCCCGCTCGTGGGCGCGCGGGTGGGGGAGCGTCAGCACCGGGTCGTCCACGACGAGATCGGCGTAGGCAACGATGTCGACGTCGATCGTGCGCGGCCCCCAGCGCTCCTCGCGGACCCGGTCGAAGGCCTCCTCGATGGCCTGGCCGCGCTCCAGCAGGGAGGAGGGCGGGAGGGTCGTCTTCACCACGACCACCGCGTTGAAGTACGAGGGCTGGGAGCCCGGGGCGACGCCCCAGGGCTCCGTCTCGTACACCGGGGAGACCGCCTTGACCCGCAGGCCGGGCGTGTCCTCCAGCGCGTCGATGGCGCCCTGGAGGGTCTCCAGCCGGTTGCCGAGGTTGGAGCCGAGCGAGATCACGGCTCGTTGCGGGTTGGAGAGGGTGACGTCGGCCGCGTCCACCTGCTCGACCACGGACGAGGGCACCGGCTGGACGGTCGGGTCGCTCTGCGAGCTCTTGTGGGAGGACACAGTCATACTCGGCTCCGGGTGATGGTGATGGTCACGTCGTCGAAGGGGACGGTGATCGGCGCGTCCGGCTTGTGGACGCACACCTCCACCTGCTGGACCCCCGCATGCTTCAGACACTGCTGGGCGATGCGCTCGGCCAGCGTCTCGATCAGGTCGACCGGCTCGCCCTGGACGACGTCCACGACTTCCTCGGCCACCACGCCGTAGTGCACGGTCTTCGCCAGGTCGTCGTCGGCCGCCGCGGGGCGGGTGTCGAGGCCGAGCACCAGGTCCACGATGAAGGTCTGGCCCTCTTCGCGCTCCCGGGGGAAGACGCCATGGTGCCCGCGGGCCTTGAGGCCGCGCAGCGCGACACGATCCACGCGAATCACTCCTGCTGTCGTTGGTCGGTCGGGCACCCGCCGCGTGCGGGCGGCTCCGTACCCACCATCGAATCTACCTGCGAGCACTGACAGCGCTCGCCCACGGGGGCTATGGACAGACGGCGTCGGGACTGGTACCCGCCCCTACCCAGACGCCCCTGCTTCAACCCTCGGGAACGGCCTCTTCAGCCGCCCGAGTCCTGGGCTTCAGTCCTCGGACGCCTCGTCGTCGTCCGTTTCGGTCAGGACGGGCGAGCCGTGGTGGGACCAGAGTCGCCAGCCCTCGGATGTGCGGCGGAACACATTGGTGGCGACCACGAGCTGGCCGACCAGCGGCCCGAGCTCGCCGCTCTCCTGGGCGGGGCCGCCGCTGAGGATGTTCTCGGTGCAGGTGACCACGGCGGTGTCGGTGAGGACGACGACCTTCACATCCGTCAGGAAGAACTGGATGTACTCGGTGTTCGCCATGATCAGCGCGTACGAGCGGAGCACCTCGCCGCGTCCGGACAGGACCGGCCAGCCGGGGTGGACGCAGGAGATGGAGGTGTCCCCGGCGTCGGTGGCGCTGAGCCACAGTTCGGAGAGCTCGTCGAAGTCGCCGCGCTCCAGCGTCTCGTAGAAGGCGGTGTTGGCCGCCTCGACCGCCTCGACGTCGGTGCGGGCCGTCACGCGGTCGCCCCGGCGGGCCCGGTGGCAGCGGTGGCAGCGGTGAGGCCGGTGGCCGCGGTGGGGCCCGTGGGGCCGGTGGCCGCGGTGGGGGCGGTCGTCGCGCCCGAGGCTCCTTCGACCGCGCGTGCGACGCGTACGGCGTCGGCCGTGGCGCGGACCTCGTGGACCCGGACCGCCCAGGCGCCCTCGTGGGCGGCGATGGCGGAGACGGCGGCCGTGGCGGCGTCCCGTTCGCGGGCGGGCGGCGGTCCCGAGCCGTCCCCGGCCAGGACGTGGCCCAGGAACCGCTTGCGGGAGGCGGCGACGAGCAGCGGGCGGCCCAGGGCCCGCAGCTCGGCCAGGTGGGCGACGAGCGCGAGGTCGTGCTCGGCCCGCTTGGCGAAGCCCAGGCCGGGGTCGATGACGATCCGCTCGGGGGCGATGCCGCCGGCGACGACGGCCTCCACGCGCGCGTGGAGCTCGGCGAGGACTTCGGCGACCACGTCCCCGTACACCGCGCGGCTGTTCATGTCGTGGCTGAAGCCGCGCCAGTGCATGACGACGAAGGGGGCCTCGGTGGCGGCGACCACGGGGATCATGTTCGGGTCGGCGAGACCGCCGCTGACGTCGTTGACGAGCAACGCGCCCGCGGCGACGGCCTGTTCGGCGACGCTGGCGCGCATGGTGTCCACGGAGACGGTGACGCCCTCGGAGGCGAGGCCGCGCACCACGGGCACGACCCGGCGCAGCTCCTCGGCCTCGTCGACGCGGGTGGCGCCGGGGCGGGTCGACTCGCCGCCGACGTCCACCAGGTCGGCGCCCTCGGCGACGAGGGCGAGGCCGTGCTTGACCGCGACCGCGGTGTCGAACCAGCGGCCACCGTCGGAGAAGGAGTCCGGCGTGACGTTGACCACGCCCATCACCGCACAGCGGTCCCACTCGGGCAGCCCGGTCACCGTGCCCCGTCGGCGCAACGTACTCATACGTCCAGCGTAGGCGTCAGCCGGTGCTCCTCGGACCAGACGTCAGCCGACGGTCCGGGGGCGCGGGCCGGAGCGGGCCGCGGGGCCGGTGAACAGGCGGCGCAGCAGTGCGTGCAGGGCGTCGCGGTCGGCGGTGGCCAGGGCGTCCAGGGCGCTGTGGGTGCCGTGCATCCCGGCCCGTACGGTCTCGACGGCCCGCAGGCCGTCCTCGGTGAGGAGGACGTTCTTGACCCGGCGGTCGGTGGGGCTGGGCTCGCGGCGGACCAGGCCACGGGTTTCCAGGCGGTCCACGATGCCGGTGACGTTGGAGGCGTCGCAGTGCAGCGTGGTGGCGAGGGAGCGCATGGCGGCGGGGCCGCGGCGGAGCACGGTGAGGGCCTTGGCCTGGCTGGCGGTGAGGCCGGCCTCGGCGGCGGCGGTGGTGAAGTCGCCGTAGTAGTCCGCCAGGGAGTCCCAGAGGGCGTCCATGAGCGCGTCGTTCGTCACGGCGTCGGTCACGGCGGCCGGGCGGCTGGTTCCAGACATGGCGCTACCTTACCGCGAGAAACTTGACGATCTCAACCTTTGAGGTTTACCGTCACTCTAGTTGCTTGGGGTAATCAAGCACTTGAGGTAGTCAAGTATCGAAGCGGCGCCGGACCGGCGGCGCGGACGAACCGAAGACCTCCGGCAATCCCTCCCTCCGCACTCCTACGGAAGAAACCGTGACTCCCACACATCACGCGGCGCCCACGCGCCCCACCGGCGGCCCCGCGCTCGTCCTGGTCCTCGGGCTGGCCGCCATGGTCGTCTCGATGATGCAGACCCTGGTCGTGCCGATCCTCGGCATCATCCAGAACGACCTCGGCACCTCCACCGCCAACGTCAGCTGGGTCACCACCGCGACCCTGCTCTCCGCCGCCGTCTTCACCCCGCTGCTCGGCCGCTTCGGCGACATGCACGGCAAGAAGCCCACGCTCATAGGCGTCCTGGTGCTGATGGTCGCGGGCTCGGTCCTCGCGGCCACCACCAGCTCGCTGCTCTGGCTGATCGTCGGCCGCGTCATGCAGGGCGCCGCCACCGCGATCTTCCCGCTGGCCCTCTCGGTCCTCCGTGAGGAGATCCGCCCGGAGAAGCTGCACGGTGCGATGGCGCTGGTCAGCGGCACCCTGGCGTTCGGCAGCGGCCTCGCCCTCGTCGGCGCCGGCCTGCTGACCCAGGGCGACCACCCCGACTACCACCGCGTCTTCTGGCTGGCCGCCGTGCTCGCCGTCGTCGCCCTGGTCGCCGTCGTCGCGGGCGTCCCGGCCTCGCGCCACAAGCCCGGCGGGCGCACCGACTGGCTGGGCGCGGCGACGCTCGCCGCCGTGCTGGTCCTGCTGCTGCTGCCGATCTCGCAGGGCCACGAGTGGGGCTGGACCTCCGTGCGCACCCTCGGCCTCTTCGTCGCCTCCGTCGTCATGGCGGCGGTCTGGGTCCTGGTCGAGCGCAAGGTCAAGGCGCCGATGGTGGACATGAAGATGTTCGCCCACCGCCCGGTGCTCTTCACCAACCTGGCCGGTCTGCTGCTCGGCTTCGCGATGTTCTCGCAGTTCATCGGCGTCTCGTACCTGGTGCAGATGCCGGAGAACGTCACCGGTTACGGGTTCACGGCCTCGGTGCTGCGCGCCTCCGTCGAGTACCTGCTGCCCACCACGATCATGTCCCTGCTCGCCGCCCAGGCCGGCGGCATGCTGGTGCGCCGCATCGGCGCCCGCTTCACGCTCACGGCCGGCGCCGCGTTCGGTGTCCTCGGCTTCGCCTGGCTGACCGGCGCGCACGACTCCAGCGCCTCGGTGATCCTGGCCGGCATGGTGATCGGTGTCGCGATCAGCTTCGGTTACGCGGCGATGCCCGCGCTGATCGTGGCGAGCGTCCCGCACCACCAGACGGGTATCGCCAACGGCATCAACTCCATCTCCCGGTCCGTCGGCAGCGCGATCGCCAGTGCGGTGATCACGTCGCTGCTCGCCTCCAAGACGATCGAGCACCTGCCGGCCGGGGTGCCCCCGCTGCCGCAGGAGAGCCAGTTCACGCTGAGCTTCGCGCTCGCGGGTGCCGCGTTCCTGCTGGTGGTCGTGGTCGCGCTGGTCGGACTGCACTCCGACCGCACACCGCGGGCGGCGCAGGAGCCGGCGGCCGACGCCGCGGCGGAGAAGGCGGTCGAGCCGGAGACGGCGTCCGTGTCCGCGTAGGACGGAAGGGGGCCCGGGGAAATCCCCGGGCCCCCTTTTCCTGTCTCTGCGGTCCGCCGGCCGCGGCCGGCGGACGAGGGCCGGCCGCCAGGCTCCCGGCCCGCCTCAGGGCGCTACAGCGCCGCCCGGACCGGGCGTTCCGCCTCCCTCTTCGCCAGGTGCGCGCAGGGGCGCTGGCGGGAGCGGCTGAAGCGGGCGAAGGGACGGGGCAGGCCCATGTTCACGAAGCCCTCGGCCTGCATCACCGCGAAGCCGATGCGCGGCAGGTCGCTGTGGGCCCGGTAGACCATGAAGCGCGGCTCCCAGCGTGGCTGGAACTTTGCGTTGAACTTGTACAGCGACTCAATCTGGAACCAGCGGGACAGGAAGACCAGCAGTCCGCGCCAGAGCCGCAGCACCGGGCCCGCGCCGATCTTCTCGCCGCGCGCGAGGGCCGAGCGGAACATCGCGAAGTTGAGCGAGACGTGCTCGATGCCGATCTTCGGAGCGGCCTGGAGCGCGGCGACGATCAGCAGCTCGTTCATACCGGGGTCGGCGGACCGGTCGCGGCGCATAAGCTCCAGCGACATTCCGTCGGAACCCCAGGGGACGAAGTGAATCATGGCCTTGAGGTCGCCGTACGGACCCGGCTCGCCCGGTCCGTCGTCGGCCTTGTGGGCGGTGGCGATCACACAGTCGCCGTCGTCCGGGTCGCCGATCCGTCCCAGCGCCATGGAGAAGCCGCGCTCGGTGTCGGTGCCGCGCCAGTCCTCGGCGGCCCGCCGGACCCGTTCCAGCTCACCTACGGAGAGATCACGGACGCGCCGTACGCGGGTTTCGTAGCCATTGCGCTCGATGCGCTTGACCATCTGGCGTACGTTCCGCATGGCGCGCCCGGACAGGGAGAAATCCGCGGCGTCCACCACCGCCTCGTCGCCCAGCTCCAGGGCGTCGAGCCCGGTCTCGCGGGTCCACACCTCGCCGCCCGTCTCGGAGCAGCCGACCACGGCCGGTGTCCAGGAGTGGGCCTTGGCCTCGTCCATGAACCGCTCGATGGCGCCGGGCCAGGCCTCGACGTCGCCGATCGGGTCGCCCGAGGCGAGCATCACCCCGGAGACGACGCGGTAGGTGACCGCGGCCTTGCCGCTGGGGGAGAAGACGACCGCCTTGTCGCGCCGCAGCGCGAAGTGGCCGAGCGAGTCGCGGGCGCCGTGCTTGGCGAGCAGGTCGCGCAGCTGGCGCTCGTCGTCCTCGGTGAGCCGGGCGGCCGGGTGCTCGGGGCGGAAGGCCAGGTAGATGGTGGTGATGGCGGTCAGCAGGCCGAGCGCGCCCAGCGAATAGGCGACGGTCCAGCTGGTGTCGCCCGCGTACTCGACGGGGCCCTCGAAGCCGAAGAGGCCGTACATCACGTGCTGGATGCGGTCGGCGATCGACGGGCTGCCGACGACCCGGCCCGGGTGGACCGAGACGATCACCAGGCCGAGGCCCAGCGAACCGGAGCCGAGCAGGATGAAGTTGGCCAGCGCCTTCCAGCGGCTGCGCGGGTCGGGCAGCGCGGTGAACTCGCTGCGGTGCCTCACCAGCAGGACCAGCAGCGCGATCGAGATCACTACGCCGACGATCGAGTGCCGGTAGAGGAACTGCGCCACCGCGCCGATCGGCAGCAGGGCGACCGCGGCCCGCCAGGCCCGCCGCTTGCGCCGCTTCAGGCCGTGCGCCAGGAGTAGCAGCAGGACGCCGGTGCTGAGGGCCAGGGCCGCCGCGAAGGGGCCCGTCGTGCCGGGCAGGACCTCGGTGACGGCGTGCATCCGGCTGGCGCGGAAGCGCGGGAAGATACCGGCAGCGATGTTGAGCAGACCGACGAACGTCGCGGCCGTGCCGACCAGTGAAGGAACCGAATCGGGGCGCGGTCCGCGGAGGACTTTGCGCGCGCCGGCCGGAACCGAACCCTTTTTGTCCCCATCTATCCTGACAGACATCGCTTCCGTGACTCCGCGAGAGATTCTGTTGTCCGCCACAGCGACAAGGTCGCCGCTGTGTTCCGGACAATTTGCGCCCTCTAGGACGGCACATCCCGGGGGCGGGTTCCCTCGGTCTCAGGAAAATCTCAGTCAGAAAGTATTCGACGACTCATGGGTCTCACGAGCAACAAGGTTCTGGCGCTCGCCGTCGTTCTGGCGGTGGTGCTGTTCGCGCTCACCATCTGGCTCTGGCCGAAGCTGGCCAACCGGAGCTGGCGGGCCGTCCTGGGCCGGATCGGCCTGCTCCTCGGCACTCAGCTGATGCTCTTCGCCTCGGTGGGCCTCGCGGCCAACAACTCCTTCCTCTTCTACGGCTCGTGGGCGGACCTGTTCGGCCAGGAGAACGGCATGGGCGTGGTCGTCGACCACTCGGCCGGGACCAAGGACATCAAGGTCACGGGGAAGCAGAAGCCCGACACCCCCGGTGCCGGCAACCCCGCCGCGGGGGGTGAGATCCAGAAGGTGGTGGTCCAGGGCGAGCGCTCGAGGATAGCCAGCCCCGCCTACGTCTATCTGCCCCCGGAGTACTTCCAGAAGAAGTACGCGAACCAGAAGTTCCCGGCGGCCGTGGTGCTCACCGGCTACCCGGGCACCGCGGAGAACCTGATCAAGGGGCTGCGGTACCCGAAGACGGCGTGGGCGCAGGTGAAGCAGAAGAAGTCGCAGCCCATGATCCTGGTGATGATGCGCCCCACGGTGGCGCCGCCGCGGGACACCGAGTGCGTGGACATCAAGGGCGGACCCCAGACCGAGACCTTCTTCGCCAAGGACCTTCCCAAGGCCGTCTCCGAGACCTACCGGGTCGGCACCAAGCCGCGGAACTGGGGCTTCATCGGGAACTCGACCGGCGGTTACTGCGCCCTGAAGATCGGCATCCACCACCCGGAGACCTTCGGCGCCAGCGCGGGCCTCTCCGCGTACTACAAGGCCGCGAGCGACCCGACCACCGGTGATCTCTTCCATGGCGACAAGGCCGCGAAGAATCGTTCCAACCTGCTGTGGGCGCTCGACCACACGCCGCCGGCGAAGTCCTCGTTCCTGGTCACCAGCTCCAAGTCCGGCGAGGACAACCTCAAGCCGACGCTGCGGTTCATCGAGAAGGTGAAGTCGCCCGCGCGCGTGTCGTCGATCACGCTCGACAGCGGCGGGCACAACTTCAACACCTGGCGGCGGGAGATCCCGCCGGTCCTGGAGTGGATCAGCGGCCGTCTCAGCGCGAACTGATCGATTCCACTTCCACTTCCGTACGGGGGACGGCGTGGGCGTCCGCGTCGATCGAGCGGCGCAGCGCCTCGTGCAGCCGGGCCGGGGTGAGCACCCCCAGGAAGCGGCCCGTCCCCTCGTGGTCGATGACCGCGATCCACCCCGCGTCGTGCTGGAGCATCGTCGCGAACGCCTGCTTGAGCGAGGCGCCCAGCGGCAGCCAGGCCTCCATCCGGCGGGCGTGCTCGCGTACCGTGCCGCTCTTCGCGCGCGTGGCGCTGTCGGCGGAGATCCAGCCGTGCAGCTCCCCGGAGCCGTCCAGGACCACCGCCCAGGGGGCGCCGAGGTCGCGCGGGAGCGGGTCGTCGAGCCGCACCACCGGCGGCTGCTCCAGGTCGCCCTCCTCGATGGGCGTCACCGAGAGCCGCTTCAGGCCCCGGTCGGCGCCGACGAAGTCCGCGACATAGGGGGTCGCGGGGGTGCCGAGCACCGCCGCCGGGGCGTCCAGCTGCTCGATGCGGCCCTGCCCGTACACCGCGATGCGGTCGCCGAGGCGGACCGCCTCCTCGATGTCGTGGGTGACGAACAGGACCGTCTTGCGGACCTGCGACTGGAGCTTGAGGAACTCGTTCTGCAGCCGCTCGCGCACCACCGGGTCGACCGCCCCGAACGGCTCGTCCATCAGCAGCACCGGCGGGTCGGCCGCCAGGGCGCGGGCCACACCGACCCGTTGGCGCTGGCCGCCGGAGAGCTGCTCGGGGTAGCGCGCCCCGTGGACCCGCGGGTCGAGCCCGACGAGGTCGAGCAGTTCGGCGGCCCGCTCACGGGCCTTGGCGCGCTTGACGCCGAGCAGGTGCGGGACGGTCGCGGTGTTCTCCAGGACCGTCTTGTGCGGGAAGAGCCCGACCTGCTGGATGACATAGCCGATACGGCGCCGCAGTTGGACGGGATCGACGGTGGATATGTCCTCCCCGTCCAGGAATATCCGGCCCTCGGTGGGCTCGATCAGCCGGTTCACCATCTTCATGGTGGTGGTCTTGCCGCAGCCGGACGGCCCGACGAGCGTGACCAGTTCCCCCTCGGCCACCTCGAAGGAGAGGTCGTCGACGGCGGTGGTGCCGTCGGCGTACCGCTTGGTGACGTGCTCGAATCGGATCATGGTTCCCCATTGTGGCCGGTGGTGAGCGTGGCTGTGTGAACCCCATGTTGCCGCCCTGTGTTCGATACGGGGATCCGCCCACCGGCCCTCGGTGATTGTCAGTGGCGGGGGTTAGGGTCGCCAGACAGACGTTCGGTCGGGGAC
>NZ_JBJHPC010000431.1:0-6237 GCF_045257485.1 Streptomyces sp. YS-3
CCCAGGCGGAGTTCTTCGAGGACGAGCCGGTCGGCCCGCCCCGCCGCCCGGCCCCCGCGGGCGTCCTCTTCCTGGAGAACGGCGGCGGCAAGTCCGTCCTGCTCAAGCTGATCTTCTCGGTGATGCTGCCCGGCCACCGCAACACCCTCGGCGGCGCCAGCTCCGGCGTGCTGCGCAAGTTCCTGCTCGCCGACGACTGCGGCCATGTCGCCCTGGAGTGGCAGCACACCCTCACCGGCGAGCTGGTCGTCGTCGGCAAGGTCAGCGAGTGGCGCGGACGGCAGGTCTCCAACGACCCGCGGAAGTTCGCCGAGGCCTGGTACTCGTTCCGGCCGGGCCCCGGCCTCAGCCTGGACTCGCTGCCGGTCGCCGAGTCCAGCGCGATGCGCCCCAGCGCCGAGGGCGCCTCCGGCGCCCAGGGCAGGCGCCGCACCATGAAGGGCTTCCGCGACGCGGTCACCGAGGCGGGCAAGGCCTATCCGCACCTCGACGTGGTGTGGGAGGAGATCCACGACCGCTGGAACGAGCACCTCGGCGACCTGGGCCTGGACCCCGAACTCTTCCGCTACCAGCGCGAGATGAACGCGGACGAGGGCGAGGCCGCCGGTCTCTTCGCGGTCAAGAAGGACTCCGACTTCACCGACCTGCTGCTGCGCGCGGTCACCGACACCCGGGACACCGACGGCCTCGCCGACCTGGTCAGCGGCTTCGGCAACAAGCTGGGCAGGCGCGCCGAGCTGACCGCGGAGCGCGACTTCACCGCGGGCTCGGTGGACCTGCTCAACAAGATCGTCGAGGCCGCCGAGGCCCGCTCCCGCGCGCGCGACATCCACGCCGGGGCCGAGCGCCGTACCCGTACGCTGGCGCGCAGGCTCTCCGCGCGCGCCGGGCAGGAGCGCGGGCGCGCCACCGACCTCGCCGCCCGGGTCACCGCCGCCGCGCACACCGTCACCGAGGCCGAGCGGGCGCGCGGCGGCAGCGCCCTGATCGCCTCCGAACTCGCCTACCGGCACGCCTCACTGGCGCTCGCCGTCGCCGAGAAGGCCGCCACCGCCCAGCGCCGCGAGCTGGCCGACGCCCGTACGCTGCACTCCGCCTGGCAGGCCGCCGAGGCGGTGCTGCGCCACCGGGCCGCCGCCGACCGCTCCGCGCGCGTGGCCGCCGCGATCCGCGAGGCCGAGCGGGACGCGGCGCCCGCGCTCGCCGCCCGCGCCACCGCCGCCGCCGATCTCGTACGGGCGCTGCACACCGCCGCCGAGGACGGCGAGCGGCTCGCGGCCGAGGAGGAGGAGCGGTCCGCCGCGCTCCAGGAGGCGAGCGAGGCCGCCCACCGCGACGCCACGGCCGCCGCCACCGACGCCCAGCGCGCCCGCAGCGAGGCCGGACATCTGCGCCAGCGCCTGGGCGAGGTCGAGCAGGAGACCGCCGAGGCCGTGCGGGCGGGCTGGCTGGACGACAGCGCCCCGGACGCCGACCCGGCCAGGGCCGCGCTCGCCGCCAGCGACGCCGAGAAGACGGCGGTCGCCGCCTGGGACACCGCCCGCGAGAGCGCCCGTACGACCGCCGACCGCGCCCGTGAGGCCGCCGCCGCCGAGGCGCGTGCCGAACTGGCCGCCGCCCGCGCCCAGGACGCGGCCGAGGCGGCGGGCAACGCCTATGACGCCGAGCGCCGCGCCGCCGAGTCCATCGCCTCCGAGGAGCGCCTCGCCGAGCTGCTCGGCCTCCCCTCCGCTCCGGCGGCCGGCGTCCCGCAGCCCCGTACCGCGACCATGTACGCGGCGGAGGCCGTCCACGCGGCGGTCCGCGGCACCCCCGCCCCCTCGGCCTCCGACGGCGCGGACACCCCGCTGACCGCCGAGGAGCTGGACCGCCAGGCCGACGAGCTGCGCCGGCTCCTGGACCAGAACATCGCCTCCGCCGAGCGGCAGCTCTTCGAGCTGCGGACCGCCGCCGCCGACGACTCCCGCATCCTCGGCGCGCTCGGCGACGGCGGCCTGCTGCCGCCGGGCCCCGATGTGCTGGCCACCGTGGAGTACCTGGGCGAGCACGGCATCCCGGCCCTGCCGGGCTGGCGCTACCTCGCCCAGGCCGTCGACCCGGCCGACCACGCCTCGGTGCTCGCGGCCCGGCCCGAGCTGGTCGACGGTGTGGTGATCACGGACCCGGCCTCGCACGTGCGGGCCCGCGAGGTGCTGGCCGGGGCCGCGCTGCTGCCCCGCTCCGCGGTAGCCGTCGGCACCGCCGCCGCCCTGCTCGCCCCGGTGCCCCGGCAGGGCGCGGGGGACAGCGAGGTCTTCCTCGTCCCGCCGAACCCCGCCATGCACGACGAGCACGCCGCCGACGAGGAGCGGCAGGCGCTGCGCACCCGCGCCGCCGCCCGCGACGAGGAGATCCGGGCCCTCGCCGCGCGCCTCGCGGGCGACCGCGGCCTCGCCGCACGGCTCGGCTCCTGGCGCGCCGATTGCCCGCCCGGGATGCTCGACGAGCTCGCCACGGCCGCGCGGGACGCGCGCGAGGCGGCCCGGGCCGCCGTGGCGGAGCTCACCGAGGCCCGTACGGCACGCGCGGAGGCCGACGAGGCCGCCGCCGAGGCGGCCCGGGTCCGCGACGAGCGACAGGAGGCCGCCCAGCGCGCCCGCCGCGCCGCCGACGCGCTGGCCGGGCTCGCCTTCCGGCTGCGCGAGCGCGCGGGCTGGCAGGCCACCCTGCGCGAACTGGTCGACGAGGCAGCGGAGTCCGAGGCCCGCGCCCAGTCCCTGCTGGAGCGCGCCCGGGCCGCCGACGAGGACCGCCGTGCCGCCCAGCGCGCCGCCGACGACGCCCACCGCACGGCGCGCGCGCTGCGCGCGGAGCGCGCCGAGATCGCGGGCGCCCCGGAGACCCTGCCGGAACCGGACCCGGACGCCCCCAGGACCGCGCTGCCCGCCCTGCGCGAGGCCTACCGGGCCGCGTCCCAGCTGTACGAGAAGGTCGGCGTCGGCGCCGACCTGCGCGCCGAACAGGCGCGCGCGGAGAGCGACGAGAGCGCCGCGCTCGCCGAGCTGGACCGTCTCACCAACAAGGTCCGCACCCGCGCCGCCCAGCTCCTGGAGGGCACCGACGGCGCCGACGGCCCGTCCCGGCAGGCCGCCGCCGCCCGCGCCGAGTCCCTCGTCCAGCTCCTGGAGACCAGGGCGTCGGCGGCGAGCGAGCAGCTGGGCCGGCTGCGTGGCGAGGCCGAGCGCCTCGCCCCCGAGGACGGCGCGGCCCACACCGAGCTGCCCGAGGAGATGGTGCCCGGCGACGCCGAGCAGGCACAGTCCCTCCTGCGGACCGCCACGGCGGAACTCGCCGCCCGCACCGACGCGTTGGAGACCTCGCGGGCCGCGCACGCCGAGCTCCTGACGGCCCACCGCGCCGCCGAGGACGCGGCCGGGGGCTTCGAGGAGACGGCCGCGCTCCTGCGCGACCTGCTCCGCGACCACCAGCAGGAGGAGGACGAGCGGGAACCCGAGCCGTTCCCCGGCGACCTCGCCGAGGCGCGCCGGTCGGCGGCCGAGGCCCGTCGTTCGCTGCGCGGCTGCGCGGGGGATCTGTCGGCCGCCGAGGCCGCCGTCCGCGAGGCCTCGGACATCCTGGTCCGGCACGCCAACGCGACCCGCTACGAGCAGGTGCGCACCCCCGCCCGCCAGCAGATCCGGGAGCTGCCCGCCGCCGCGCTGCCCGAGCACGCGGCGGCCTGGGCGACGGCGTTCGCGCCCCGGCTGCGGGTCCTCACCGACGAGCTGGAGCAGCTGGAGCGCAACCGCGACTCGATCGTGGACCGGCTGCGCGGGCTCGTCGAGTCGGCGCTGACCACCCTGCGCTCGGCCCAGCGGCTGTCGCGGCTGCCGGAGGGGCTAGGTGAGTGGTCGGGGCAGGAGTTCCTGCGGATCCGCTTCGAGGAGCCCGACCAGGCGACGCTGACCGAGCGCCTGGGCGAGGTCGTCGACGAGGCCACGCGCGCGGCCCTGAAGAAGAACTCGGACATGCGCCGGGACGGGATGTCCTTGCTGCTGCGGGGAGTCTCGGCCGCCCTGGAGCCGCGCGGCATCGCCGTGGAGATCCTCAAGCCGGACGCGGTGCTGCGCGCCGAGCGCGTCCCGGTCGGGCAGATGGGCGATGTGTTCTCCGGCGGGCAGCTGCTCACCGCGGCGATCGCGCTGTACTGCACGATGGCCGCGCTGCGCAGCAACGACCGGGGCCGCGACAAGCACCGCCACGCGGGCACGCTGTTCCTGGACAACCCGATCGGCCGGGCCAACGCCACCTATCTGCTGGAACTCCAGCGGGCCGTGTCCGACGCGCTGGGCGTGCAGCTCCTGTACACCACGGGTCTGTTCGACACCACGGCGCTCGCGGAGTTCCCGCTGGTCATCCGGTTGCGCAACGACGCGGACCTGCGGGCGGGGCTGAAGTACATCAGCGTGGAGGAGCATCTGCGGCCGGGTCTGCCGGCCGACCCCGACGGGTCGGTGCACGGGGAGATCACGGCGACCCGGATGTTCAGGAAGCCGGCGTGAGAAAAAGGGGGGCGCCGCGGCGCCCCCCTTTTTCTCACGCTCCCGCGGCCCCGCTCAGGCCGCGTCCGCCTTCATCATGTCCGCGCACTTCTCGCCGATCATCATCGTCGTGATGCACGGGTTGACGGTGACCAGCTCCGGCATCACCGAACCGTCCGCGACGCGCAGTCCGCTGACACCCTTGACGCGCAGCCGGGCGTCGAGCGGGGCCATCGCGTCGTCGTCGGCGCCCATCTTCACCGTGCACGCCGGGTGGTAGACCGTGTTGTGCGTGGTGCGGATGTACTCGAACAGCTCGTCGTCGGTGCGCACGTCCGGACCGGGCGCCAGCTCCGCGCCCGCCCAGTCCGCGAGCGCGGGCCGCGCCACGATCTCCCGGGCGAGCTTCAGCCCGTACGTCATCACCCGTACGTCGTGCTCATGGGTGAAGTAGCGCGGGTCGACCATCGGCTTGTCGCGGTAGTCGCGGGTGCGCAGCCGTACCGTGCCGCGCGACTTGGCGCGGGTGACGTTCGGTGTCAGACAGAACGCGTTCTCGCTGGTCGGGTAGCCGTGCCGGGCGGTGTTCATGTCGAACGGCACCGAGCCGTAGTGGAACATCAGGTCCGGCCGGTCCAGACCCGGCTCGGTGTCCGCGAAGATCCCGATCTCCCACCACTGGTTGGAGCGGGTCGGCATCGGCCGCTTGGCGTCCCACATGATGACGCCCTCGGGGTGGTCCTGGAGGTTCTCGCCGACGCCCGGGGAGTGCACCAGCGTCGGGACGCCCACCTCGCGCAGATGGTCGGCGGGGCCGATGCCGGAGAGCATCAGCAGCTTGGGCGTGTCGATGGAGCCGCAGCTGACGACGACCTCGCGCCGCGCGGAGACGGTACGGGTGTGGATCAGGTCGGGGTCCAGGTACTCCACGCCCGTACAGCGCCGGTCCTCACCGATCACCAGCCGCTTGGCACGGATTCCTGTCCGTACGGTCAGATTGGGACGCTTGCCGATGATCGGGTGCAGATACGCGACCGACGACGACTGGCGGATGTTGTTCTCGTCGGAGTTGATCTGGAACCAGTTGGCGCCTCTGATCACCGTACGGCCGGTGTTGAAGGGCGTGGTGGGGATGCCCGTCTGGGCGCACGCGTCGAGCAGTGCGCTGCCGCAGGGGTCCTCGCCCTTGATGGTGCGCAGCTTCACGGGGCCGCTGCGGCCGTGGTGCTCGCCCGGCGCGTCGTTGTTCTCCAGCCGTTTGTAGAGCGGGAAGACGTCCTCGGCGCCCCAGCCCGTACAGCCCCCGGCCGCCCAGCCGTCCAGGTCCTCGGCGGGCGCCCAGAAGGCTATGCAGGAGTTGTGCGAGGAGCAGCCGCCGAGCACCTTGGCGCGCGCGTGGCGCATCATGCTGTTGCCGCGCTCCTGCGGCTCGACCGGGTAGTCCCAGTCGTAGCCGGATTCGAGCAGCCCCATCCAGCGCTCCAGGCGCAGTACGTTGTCGTCGCCGACGTCCGAGGGACCGGCCTCCAGGACGCACACGGTCACCGAGGGGTCCTCGCTGAGCCGGGCCGCGACAACGTTGCCCGCGGTGCCGCCGCCGACGACGACGTAGTCGAACTCGTCGGTGGCCACGGAGGAGTTCACCGGGGTGTTGGGCTCGTTCATGTGATTCGCTCCTTGCTCAGCCGGTGGCGGCGGCGGGGTTCGCGGGGGTGGC
>NZ_JBJHPC010000432.1:0-6154 GCF_045257485.1 Streptomyces sp. YS-3
GCCCCGTTCTTCGACCCCGCGAACCCGCCCGCGTGCCACCTGGTGGCGGAGCTCGACGGCCGGGTGGCCGGATATCTGCGGCTGGTCCCGCCCACCGGCCTGGAGTGCAACGGCCACGTCCGCCAGATCCGGGGCCTGGCCGTCTCCGCAGGCGCCCGGGGCCGGGGCCTGGCGCGGGCGCTGCTGCGCGCCGCCGTCGAGGAGTCCCGGCGCCAGGGCGCGCGCCGGCTGACCCTGCGCGTCCTGGGCCACAACACCCCCGCCCGCGCCCTCTACGCCTCGGAGGGCTTCACGGTCGAGGGCGTGCTGCCCGGGGAGTTCCTGCTGGACGGGGAGTACGTGGACGACGTGCTGATGGGGCGCTCGCTCACCGAGTGACGTAGAACAGGAGGTAACAGCGGAAATCCGGCGGAGGAGCTTCCCCATGGTGGACGAGGGCGTGTCCGGGCTGCTGCCGGTCGCCCCCCGGCCCCTGTGGCAGCGGGCGCTGCCGGTGGTGGTCCTCGCCGCGATCACGGCCGCCCAGCTCGCCACCCCCAACGGGGTCGAGCTCGGATACTTCCTGGCCGCCGTGCCGCCGCTCGCCGCCTTCGCCTACGGCCCGCTCGGCACGGTCGTGCTGGCCACCATCACGTTCGTCGGCGTCCTGCTGCCGCACACCCGCGACTGGTACCCGCACCCCGGCGACATCCTCACCCTCGCGGTCGTCGTGGTCTTCAGCGTCGTGGTGGCCCGGGTGCGCCAGCACCGCGAACACCAGCTGGTCACCGTCCGTACCGTGGCGGAGGCCGCGCAGCTCGCGGTGCTGCCCCCGCTGCCGGACGCGGTGGGCCCGGTGCGCTGCGCCGGGCTCTACCAGGCCGCCCAGAGCGGCACCCTGGTCGGCGGCGACTTCTACGACGTCCGCGAGGGCCCGCACGGCGTCCGGGCGGTGATCGCGGACGTCCAGGGCCACGGCCTGGCGGCGGTCGGCACGGTGGCGGCGCTGCTCGGCGCCTTCCGCGAAGCGGTCCTCGACGAGCCCACGCTGCCGGGTGTCGCGGCCCGCCTCGACCGGCGCCTGGTGACCGACACGGGGGCGGACGGCGAGGGCGAGCTGTTCGCCACCGCGCTCCTGCTGGAGTTCCCGCCCGGCGAGCGGGTCGTACGGGTGGTCAGCTGCGGGCACCCCCGGCCGTTCCTGCTGCGCGGGCGCGGCGCCGCCGAGCTGGCCGCCGAGCCCGCGCCGCCGCTGGGCCTGGGCCTGGCGGGCCTCGCGCCGCCCCGCGAGCTGCGGGTGGAGCTGGCGGAGGGGGACAGGATCCTCGCGTACACGGACGGGGTGACCGAGGCGCGCGACCGGGCCGGGGTCTTCTACCCGCTCGCCGAACGGCTGGCGGCGCTGGCCCCGCGCGACGGCGGCCTGGTGACGCTCACCGAGGCGGTACGCGACGACCTCGTGCGGTACGCGGGCCGGGCCAAGGACGATGTGGCACTGCTGGCGCTGGCCGCGGACCGGCCCGGCTAGACGGAGCCGCCGAACCGCTCCCACAGCCGGGGGAACCGTTCCGCCAGGGCGCCCTCGTCCTCCGGGTCGAGCGCGGTGCCCACCGGCTCGGCGGGCTGCGGCGCGATACCCAGATCGGGCGTGACGGCCCCGGTGAGCTGCTCGTACGCCTCGTCCGCCGCGTAGCCGAGGTCCTCGCCGTCCCCGTCGATCTCCTCGTCGAAGTCGTCCAGGAGCTCGGCGAGCCGGTCCGGCTCGTGCACGGCGCCCTCGAACACCTCGCGGCCCTGTCCGATGAGCCAGCAGCGGAAGTAGTCGAAGGCGTCGTCGCCGGCGCCGCCCAGCAGTACGGCCGCCGCGCCCCACAGATCCCAGGCGTAGGCGCGGTTGTAGCGGGCCTCGAAGTGCCGGGCGAAGTCCAGGACGGATTCGGGGTCGAGTTGCAGCAGGCGCTCGACCAGCAGCTCCGCGTGGTCCTCCGGGTCGCCCTCGGCGTCCGCGCGGGTGCTGTCGATGAGCTCCCAGAATTCCGTCTCGTCCATCACGGGTCCAGCATCGTGGCTGGCGGGTGGGCGCGCACGCGGAGCCGTACAAATCAGCCCTTCGGGCGGCCCGATCGCCCCACGGGCCCCACGGGCCCCGTCTCACCCGTCCCGGTCCTGGGGCGCGGAGCCGTAGAGTCCGGCCATCGCGCGGGCGGCGGCGGCGAACCGCTCGCGCAGCGCGGCGGGTTCGAGCACCTCCACCTCCGGCCCGAGCGGCATCAGCTGTCCGAACGCCACGTCGTACGACTCCACCGGCAGCGCCACGGTCCTCCTGCCCCGCCCGTCCGCCCCGCCGGCCGCCGCCAGGGCCGCCAGGACCGACTCCCGGTCGCCCAGGACCGCCGGCAGCCGGGCGGCGCCCGCCTCGGACACCCGCACCAGCACGGTCTCCCGGAGCATCGCCCGGGCGAAGCCGGCCGCCCGGTCGGCCCAGAACGCGGCCAGGTCGAAGGACTCGTCCCGGACGAACGCCTCCTCGTCCTGGCGCACCTCGTCGAACCGGTCGAGCCGGTACACCCGGAAGCCCGGGCGCTCCCCGTCGGCGTGGGCGCACACGTACCAGACCCCGGCCTTCAGGACGAGCCCGTACGGCTCCAGACGGCGCTCCACGACCTCCCCGTCACGGCGCCGGTAGACCACCCGCAGCACCCGGTCCGCCCAGACGGCACGGGCGACGTCGGGCAGGTGCGCGGGCGTCCCCGGCTCCCGCCACCAGGCGGGCGCGTCCAGGTGGAAGCGCCGCCCGGCGCTCGCGGGCGCGTCCCGCAGCGAGGGGAGCAGGGCCGCCGACACCTTCAGTCGGGCGGCCGAGGCCGCGTCCTCCAGGCCCATGTCGCGCAGGGCGCCCGGCACCCCGGACAGGAACAGCGCGGCGGCCTCGTCCCTGCCGAGCCCGGTGAGGCGGGTGCGGTAGCCGCCGACCAGCCGGTAGCCCCCGTTCCGGCCCCGGTCCGCGTACACCGGGACGCCCGCCTCGCCCAGCGCCTGCGCGTCCCGGGTGATGGTCCGCTCGGACACCTCCAGCTCGCGCGCCAGCTCGGCGGCGGACATGGAGGGCCGCGACTGGAGGAGCAGAACCATCTTGATCAGCCGGGCGGCGCGCATGAGCCCATGATGCCCGCGCCCGCACGGGCACCCGGGCGGCCGGACGGGAACGCCCCCGGGGGCGCGGCACAGAGCCGCGCCCCCGGGGGCGTAGACCGCTTCGTCCGGCTCTACAGGCCGTACCGCTCGCGGGCCTCCTTCACGGCCGAGGTCTTGACCTCGCCGCGCCGGGCCAGCTGGGCCAGGGCCGCGACCACGATCGACTCGGCGTCCACGCCGAAGTGGCGGCGGGCCGCGTCACGGGTGTCGGAGAGGCCGAACCCGTCGGCGCCGAGCGAGGACCAGTCCTGCTCGACCCACTGCGCGATCTGGTCCGGGACCTGGCGCATGTAGTCGCTGACCGCGAGGACCGGGCCCTCGGCGCCGGCCAGCGCCTGGCGTACGTACGGAATCCGCTCCTCGCCGCGCAGCAGCGCGGCGTCCGCCTCCAGGGCGTCGCGGCGCAGCTCGGTCCAGGAGGTCGCGGACCACACGTCGGCGGCCACGCCCCACTCCTCGGCGAGCAGCTTCTGGGCCTGGAGGGTCCAGTGGATCGCGGTGCCGGAGCCGAGCAGCTGGATGCGCGGCGGGTTGACGGCGGCCACGTTCAGCCCGGCCGACTCGGCCGTGTTGAACCGGTAGAGGCCCTTGACGATGCCCTCGTCGATCCCGGCCGGCTTGGCGGGCTGCGGCATGGGCTCGTTGTAGACGGTGAGGTAGTAGAAGACGTCTCGGTCCTCGCCCGGGGCCGCCTCGCCGTACATCCGGCGCAGACCGTCCTTGACGATGGTGCCGATCTCGTACGCGAACGCCGGGTCGTAGGTCAGCGCCGCCGGGTTGGTCGCGGCGATCACCGGCGAGTGGCCGTCGGCGTGCTGGAGGCCCTCACCGGTCAGCGTGGTGCGGCCGGCGGTGGCGCCCACCAGGAAGCCGCGGCCCAGCTGGTCGCCGAGCTGCCACATCTGGTCGGCGGTGCGCTGCCAGCCGAACATCGAGTAGAAGATGTAGAACGGGATCATCGCCTCGCCGTGCGTGGCGTACGCGGTGGAGGCGGCGATGAAGTCGGCCATCGAACCGGCCTCGGTGATCCCCTCGTTGAGGATCTGGCCGTCCTTCGCCTCGCGGTAGTACATCAGCTGGTCGCGGTCGACCGGCTCGTACGTCTGGCCCTTGGGGGAGTAGATCCCGAGGGAGGGGAAGAGGCTCTCCATACCGAAGGTGCGGGCCTCGTCCGGGACGATCGGGACCCAGCGCCTGCCGGTCTCCTTGTCGCGGATGAGGTCCTTGACCAGCCGGACGAAGGCCATGGTGGTGGCCATGGACTGGTTGCCGGAACCCTTGTCGAAGGCGGTGAACGCCTTGTCGGCCGGGGCGGGCAGCGGGGCCAGCGCGTGGGTGCGGCGGGCCGGGGCCGGGCCGCCGAGGGCGGCGCGCCGCTCCTGGAGGTAGCGGACCTCGGGGGAGTCGGCGCCGGGGTGGCCGTAGGGCACCACGCCGTCGGTGAACTGCGCGTCCGAGATGGGGAGTTCGAGAAGGTCCCGCATGTTCTTGAACTCGTCGTTGGAGAGCTTCTTCATCTGGTGGTTCGCGTTCTTGGACGCGAAGCCCTCACCGAGGGTGAAGCCCTTGACGGTCTGCGCCAGGATGACGGTCGGCGCGCCCTTGAACTCCAGCGCGGCCTTGTAGGCGGCGTACACCTTGCGGGGCTCGTGGCCGCCGCGGGAGAGGTGGAAGCACTCAAGGATCTTGTCGTCGCCGATCAGCTTCGCCATCTCGACGAGCGCCGGGTCCTTGCCGAAGAAGTCCTCGCGGATGTAGGCCGCGTCACGCGTCTGGTACGTCTGCACCTGCGCGTCCGGGACCTCGCGCAGCCGCCGGACGAGGGCGCCGGTGGTGTCGAGCGCGAACAGCTCGTCCCAGGCGCCGCCCCACAGCGACTTCACGACGTTCCAGCCGGCGCCGCGGAACTGGGCCTCCAGCTCCTGCACGATCTTGAAGTTGGCGCGGACCGGGCCGTCGAGGCGCTGGAGGTTGCAGTTGATGACGAAGGTGAGGTTGTCGAGGCCCTCACGCGCGGCGAGCGCGAGTGCGGCGGTCGACTCGGGCTCGTCCATCTCGCCGTCACCGAGGAAGGCCCACACGTGGGAGCCGGAGACGTCCTTGATCTTCCGGTTGGTGAGGTACCGGTTGAAGCGCGCCTGGTAGATGGCGGAGAGCGGCCCCAGACCCATGGACACGGTCGGGAACTCCCACAGCCAGGGGAGGCGGCGGGGGTGCGGGTAGGAGGGCAGGCCGTGGCCGGCGGACTCCTGCCGGAAGTTGTCGAGGTGGCTCTCGTTCAGCCGGCCGTCGAGGAAGGCGCGGGCGTAGATGCCGGGGGAGGCGTGGCCCTGGATGTAGAGCTGGTCGCCGGACCCGTCGGCCTCCTTGCCCTTGAAGAAGTGGTTGAAGCCGGTCTCGTACAGCCAGGCGGCGGAGGCGAAGGTGGCGATGTGGCCGCCGACGCCGTGCTTGGCGCCGCGGGTGACCATCGCGGCGGCGTTCCACCGGTTCCAGGCCGTGATCCGGCGCTCCATCTCCTCGTCACCGTCGACCGCGGGCTCGGCGGAGGTGGGGATGGTGTTGACGTAGTCCGTCTCCAGCAGCTTGGGCAGGGCCAGGCCCGCGCCCTCGGCGTGCTGGAGCGTGCGGCGCATCAGATACGCGGCCCGGTGCGGGCCGGCGGCCTTGGCGACGGCGTCGAGGGAGGCCGCCCACTCGGCGGTCTCCTCGGTGTCACGGTCCGGGAGCTGGTCGAGCTCGCTCGGAGACTTGGGCGTGGGGTCGATCATGATCGCCGCCTTCCGGACAGGAGGGGGGTGGAGAAGGGTGCCGTGTCTGGCAGGACAGGGCTCGTGGACCGGGTAAGTCCGCCGTTGACTGTAAGCCGACGATCGATGATCGATCAAAGTGTTGAGCGAAAAACTTCTCGATAGGGCGAAAGTCGGCACAGGGTGCCGTGGATGGGGGCACGGGGTGCCTTGTTTTCGCAGGTGGGGTG
>NZ_JBJHPC010000433.1:0-6149 GCF_045257485.1 Streptomyces sp. YS-3
GAGGGTGGTGCCGGAGTAGGTTTTGCTGCCTGGCCAGGTGTTGGGTTGCTCGCGCAGTTCCCCGCGCGACTTCTGGGTCCGGTTTTTGTCTGCGGCGTGGTGSGTGGCTGGTCGCGCAGTTCCCCGCGCCCCTAAAGACCAGGCCGTCTGCGGACCGTGCGTGGCTGGTCGCGCAGTTCCCCGCGCCCCTGAAAGGCTCGGCTGCGCCCTCGCCGACACCCCCCAGGGGCGCGGGGAACTGCGCGAGCAACCCACCACCGCCCCGCAGCCAAAAACCGGGCCCTGAAGGGGCGCGGGGAACTGCGCGACCAGCCACCCACCACGCCGCAGACAAAAACCGGACCCAGAAGTCGCGCGGGGAACTGCGCGAGCAACCCAACACCTGGCCAGGCAGCAAAACCTACTCCGGCACCACCCTCTTCTCCTCCGCGAAGTGGCACGCCGACGGATGGTGCGCCGGGCCCGTCGCCAGGCGGAACGCCGCCGGGACCGCCAGTTCCGGCACCTCCAGCGCGCACCGCTCCCGCGCCTTCCAGCACCGCGTACGGAACCGGCACCCGGAGGGGATGTTCGCCGGGGACGGCACATCCCCGGTGAGGATGATCCGCTCGCGGTGCTCCCGCGCGGACGGATCCGGCACCGGCACCGCCGACAGCAGCGCCTGGGTGTACGGGTGCGTCGGATGGTCGTAGATCTCCTCGTCCCGCCCGGTCTCCACGATCCGGCCGAGGTACATCACCCCCACCCGGTCGGAGATGTGCCGCACGATCGACAGGTCGTGCGCGATGAACACGTACGACAGCGAGAACTCGTTCTGCAGGCGCTCCAGCAGATTGACCACCTGCGCCTGCACCGACACGTCGAGCGCGGAGACCGGCTCGTCCGCCACGATGACCTCGGGCCGCAGCGCGAGCCCCCGCGCGATCCCGATGCGCTGGCGCTGGCCGCCGCTGAACTGGTGCGGGTACCGGTTGATGTACTCGGGGTTGAGCCCCACCACGTCCAGCAGGTCCTGCACCTTGCGGCGCCGGTCGCCCTTGGGCGCGACCTCGGGGTGGATCTCGTACGGCTCCCCGATGATGTCCCCGACCGTCATCCGGGGGTTGAGGGACGTGTACGGGTCCTGGAACACCATCTGGATGTTGCGGCGGACCGCTCGCAGCGCCTTGCCGGACATCTTGGTGATGTCCGTGCCCTTGTACTTGATCTGCCCCGCCGTCGGCCGCTCCAGGTTCACCAGCATCCTGGCGACCGTCGACTTGCCGCACCCCGACTCCCCCACGATGCCCAGCGTCTCGCCGGCCGCGAGGTCGAAGGAGACCCCGTCGACCGCCCGTACCGCGCCGATCTGCTTCTTGAAGAGGATGCCCCGGGTCAGCGGGTAGTGCTTGACCAGGTCGCGCACTTCCAGAATCGCCTCAGTCATCCAGGCACTCCTTCCAGAAGTGGCACGCGCTCCTGCGGGTCTCGGAGACGACCGCCAGCGGGGGGACGTCGGTGCGGCATACGTCCCGCGCCATCGGGCAGCGCGGATGGAAGGCGCAGCCGGGCGGGATGTGCGTCAGGTTCGGCGGCAGGCCCCGGATCGCGTACAGCTCGCGCCCCTTCTGGTCCAGGCGCGGGATCGACCGGAGCAGGCCCTTGGTGTACGGATGGGCGGGCGCCCGGTAGATCTCGTGGACCGGGGCCTCCTCCACGATCCGGCCCGCGTACATCACCGCGATCCGGTCCGCGACGTCCGCGACCACCCCCAGGTCGTGGGTGATCAGGATCAGCCCCATGTTCATCTCGCGCTGGAGCTCCGCGAGCAGGTCCATCACCTGGGCCTGGACGGTCACGTCGAGCGCGGTGGTCGGCTCGTCCGCGATGATCAGCGCGGGCTCCAGCGCCATCGCCATGGCGATCATGATGCGCTGGCGCATACCGCCGGAGAACTGGTGCGGATACTGGTTGACCCGCTCCTTCGCGGCCGGGATGCGCACCCGGTCCATCAGCTCGACGGCCTTGGTCCTGGCCTCCGCCCGGGACATCCCCCGGTGCACGGTGAACATCTCGGCGAGCTGCGCCCCCACGCTCAGTACCGGATTGAGTGAGGACAGCGCGTCCTGGAAGATCATCGCCATCCCGGACCCGCGGATCCCGCGGCGCTGGTCCTCCTTGAGGGTGAGCAGGTCCCTGCCCTGGAAGACGATCTCGCCGCCGGTGATCCGGCCCGGCGGCATGTCCAGGATGCCCATCACCGCCTGCGCGGTCACCGACTTGCCCGAGCCGGACTCGCCGAGCACGGCCAGTGTCTCGCCGGCCGCCACCGAGTAGGTCACCCCGTTGACGGCCCTGGCGACGCCGTCCCGCGTACGGAACTCGACCTGGAGGTCGCGCACTTCGAGCAGCATGGTGTCCAACTCCTCAGCGCAGCTTGGGGTCGAGGGCGTCGCGCACCGCGTCGCCGAGCATGATGAACGCCAGCACGGTGACCGCCAGCGCCCCGGCGGGCCACAGCAGCATGTGCGGGGCGTTGCGGATGTACGGGGAGGCGGCCGAGATGTCGATGCCCCAGGAGACGGACGGCGGCTTCAGCCCGACGCCGAGGTAGGAGAGCGTGGCTTCCAGGGAGATGTACGTACCGAGGGCGATGGTCGCCACGACGATCACCGGGGCCACCGCGTTGGGCGTGATGTGCCGCAGCAGCATCCGTGAGTTGGAGGCACCGAGCGCGCGGGCCGCCTGGACGTAGTCGTTCTGTTTGGCGGTGATCACCGAGCCGCGTGCGATACGGGCGATCTGCGGCCAGCCGAGCAGGATCATGAAGCCGATCACCGGCCAGACGGTCGTGGAGGTGACCACGGAGAGGAAGACCAGACCGCCGAGCACCACGGGGATGCCGAAGAAGATGTCGGTGATCCGGGAGAGCAGCGCGTCCCAGCCGCCGCCGAAGAACCCGGCGAGCCCGCCCAGGACCGAGCCGAAGAGCGCGACCCCGAGGGTGGTGCAGACGCCGACGGTGACCGAGGTGCGGGCCCCGTAGACGGTCCGGGTGTAGACGTCGCAGCCCTGGCCGTCGTAGCCGAAGGGGTGACCGGGCCGGGAGCCCAGCTGGGCCTTGGAGAGGTCGCACTTGAGGGGGTTGCCGGAGGCGATCAGGGACGGCCACAGCGAGATGACCACCAGGAAGAGGATGATCGCGCCGGAGATCAGGAAGACGGGGTTGCGCCGCAGGTCCCGCCAGGCGTCGCCCCACAGACTGCGGGGCCTGCCCGTAGGGCCGGTGCCTTCCGGTCCGCCGGGTGCCCGCTTCTCCAGGGTCGCGCCCTCGCTGATCGCGAGGTCCATGGCGCCGCTGGTGCCGGTGGGCGCGATGGCTCCCTCGTTGACGCCGCCCGCACCCGTCGCGGCGACCGAACGTTCGTCGAAGTCGGGCTCAGGCATAGCGGATCCTCGGGTCGAGTACGGCGTACAGGAGGTCGACGACGAGATTCGCCACCAGGAACACCAGCACCAGAACGGTCACGAAGCCGACGACGGTCTGGGTGCTCTGGCGCAGGATGCCCTGGTAGAGCTGGTAGCCGACGCCGTGGATGTTGAAGATCCGCTCGGTCACGATCGCCCCGCCCATCAGGGCGCCCACGTCCGTACCGATGAAGGTGACCACCGGGATCAGTGAGTTGCGCAGCAGATGCCGGGTGATCACCCGGCGGCGGGGCAGGCCCTTGGCGACGGCGGTACGGACGTAGTCGGCGCGGGAGTTCTCCGCGATCGAGGTCCGGGTGAGCCGGGTGACGTACGCGAGTGAGACCGAGGCGAGGACCAGGCCCGGCAGCAGCAGCTCGTCGAAGGGGGCCTCCGGGGAGACCGAGGGCTTGATCCACCCCCACTCGACGCCGAGCAGCAGCTGGAACACCAGACCGGTGACGAAGGTCGGGATCGCGATGACCACCAGGGTCAGGATCAGCACCGCGGTGTCGACCGGCCGGCCGCGCCGCAGACCGGTGACCACACCGAGGGTGATGCCGATGACGATCTCGAAGAGGATCGCGATGATCGTGAGCCGGATGGTGACGGGGAAGGCGGTCGACATCAGCTCGGTGACCTTCTGGCCGTTGAACGCGGTCCCGAAGTCACCGGTGAACACGTTCCCCATATAGGTCGTGTATTGCTGCCAGACCGGCTTGTCGAGGCCGAACTCCCGCTTGAGGCGGGCCGCGGTCGAGGGGTCGCAGGCCTTGTCGCCGCAGAGCCCCGCGATGGGGTCGCCCATCACGTTGACCATGAGGAAGATCAGCAGTGTGGCGCCGATGAAGACCGGGATCATCTGCAGCAGACGCCGGATCACATAACGTCCCATGAACCGCTCCGAGAGTCTGGGAAGGGGTCCGGCCCGGCGCGGGGGCGCGCGCCGGGCCGGACCGCCGCCGGCGTCAGCTGACCTTGATCTCGTTGTAGACGGGAACGCTGAACGGGTTCAGGGCGACGTTGGAGATCCGGGAGGAGTAGCCGGCGCTGCCGTTCTGGTACCAGAGCGGGATGGCCCCCATCTCGTCGCGCAGCACGCCCTCGGCCTTCTGGAAGAGGCCGATCGCCTTGGCCTTGTCCGTCTCGGCGTTGGCCTGGTTCACCAGCTTGTCGAACTCGGCGTTGGTCCACTTGCCGTCGTTGGAGGAGGCGTTGGTGTAGTACAGCGGCTGGAGGAAGTTCTGGATCAGCGGGTAGTCCATCTGCCAGCCCGCCCGGAACGGCCCCGACATCTTGCTCTGGGTGATCTGGTTGCGGAAGTCGGCGAAGGTGCCGACCGGGTTGCCGACGCACGCCCTGTCGTTGCCCAGCGCGTTGTTGACGCTGTTGCAGATGGCGTCGATCCACTCCTTGTGCGAGCCGGTGTCCGCGTTGTACGAGATCTTCACCTGGCCGCCGGGGATCCCGCCGCCCTCCTCGATGAGCTTCTTGGCGGCGGCCGGGTCGTACTTGCAGGCGTCCCCGCAGAGCCCCGCCTTGTAGCCGCCGTCCGCGCCCAGCACCGGTGAGGTCCAGTCGGTGGCCGGGGTGCGGGTCTTCTGGAAGATGGTGTCGGTGATCTGCGCGCGGTTGATCGCCATGGACAGGCCCTTGCGGACCTTCGCCGCGCCCGGGGTGTTCCAGGCGTCGTCGTAGTACGGGAAGGCGAGGGTCTGGATGATGCCGGCCGGGGTGTTGATGTACCGGTCGCCGAGGTCCGCCTTGACGTTCTTGAGCTGGGAGGCGGGCACGTCGTCGACGAGGTCGAGGTTGCCGGCGGTCAGGTCGGTGTAGGCGGTGTTGTTGTCGGTGTAGACCTTGAGGTCGACACCGCCGTTCTGCGCCTTGTCCGTCCCCGGATAGCCGTCCCACTTGCGCATCTCCAGCTTCGAGCCCTTGGTGTACGAGTTCACCGTGTACGGGCCGTTGCCGACCGGCTTGGACAGCCACGCGGCGTGGTTGTCGAAGAAGGCCCGGGGCAGCGGGGCGAAGGCGGCGTAGCCGAGGGTGTCGGGCCAGGTGGAGAACTTCTGGTTGAGCTTGACGGTGAAGGTGCGCTCCCCGGTGACCTTCAGCCCGGAGAGGCTCTCGGCGCTGGGCTCGCCCTTGTCGGGGTGGGTCTTGTCGTAGCCCTCGATGTACCCGAAGAAGTACGCGTTCTTCTGGTTGTTCTTCAGGTTGGCGCCGTAGTTCCAGGCGTCCACGAAGGACTTCGCGGTGACCTTCTCGCCGTTGGAGAAGGTCCAGCCGTCCTTGACCGTGACGTTGAAGGTGGTCGAGTCGGTGGTCTCGATCTTCTCGGCGAGCATGTCCTTGGCGGCGCCGGTCTTCGGGTCGTACCGCTTGAGCCCCCGGAAGAGCATGTCGAGGACCTTGCCGCCCTGCACCTCGTTGGTGTTGGCGGGCTCCAGCGGGTTCTGCGGATCACCCCAGGACGAGCTCACGATGCCCGAGGCGCCACCGCCACCGCTGTCCCCGCCCCCGCAGGCCGTCGCCGCGAGAGCGACGAGCGCCGCGCAGGCGGCCCACTTGGCGTGCGTGGCTCCGCGCATGGAGTCCTCCTAGAGTCCCAAGTCTGACTTAGGGCCAAATATCACCCCGGGAGGGGAAGGGGTGCATGTCTGCTGCACCCGAATGGGCGGAGGGATGAGCGGGGGGAG
>NZ_JBJHPC010000434.1:0-6146 GCF_045257485.1 Streptomyces sp. YS-3
GGCACCGGCGGGCGCTCGGGACGGGGGCCGTTGTGCGGCGGCCGGGCGGGGCCGCGGGCGCCGGCGGGGCGGGCACCGCTGGCCGCGCCCACCGGCTCGCGTACCGGGGCCTCGGGCTCGCTCGCGGTGCGCTGGGCGAACACGCCGGGCAGCGCGCCGGCCGGAACGGGCAGTACGGGCGCGGCCGTTCCCCGTGCGCGCCACTTGGCCCGCAGGGCGAAGACCAGCGCCTCGGCGCGCGCGATCACCGGCTCGCACCAGGGCAGGGCCAGCAGGATGAGCAGCCCGGCGGCCCAGCCGAGGAGCACGTCGCTGACCCAGTGCGTACCGAGGTAGACGGTGGTGGCGCCGACGCCCAGGGCGACCACGGCGGAGATGACCGACAGCCAGCGCCGGGCCCTCGGGGTGGTGGCCAGATAGGCGAGGATGCCCCAGGTCACGACCGCGTTGGCGGTGTGGCCGGAAGGAAATATATCGCCGCCCGCGAACAGTTCGGCGGAGCCGATCTGCGTCGCGTAGTGCGGGCCCAGCCGGCCCAGGCCGAGCTTGACCGCGCCGACCGTGATGTTCAGCAGGAGCAGTGAGGCGCCGAGGGCGAGCAGCGGGCGCAGGGTGTGCTGCCGCCAGGATCTCCAGCCCAGCCACGCCGCGACCATCACCGCCGTGGGGCCGCGCTGGCCCAGGACCACGAAGTAGTCCAGGAAGGCGTGCATCTGCGGCCACTGCTCGTACGGCCGGAACAGCATGACCTTCCAGTCCAGCTCGACGAGCCAGGACGAGGCGAGCACGGCGACGACGATGGCGAGGTAGAACGCCATCGTCGCGCTGAAGAGGATCACGCGGTGACGGCTCATCCGCGGGATCGCTATCTTCGGCGGCTCGGGCTCCCGGTCCAGACGGGCGAAGATTCGGTCGGTACGCACTCAATCGACGTTACAGCGAGTGAGTGAGGGCCCAGGCCGATCCGGCGGCTTTGTGATGACGATGTGATGTGGAGTATGTCTCACGTCACCGTTTATTCCCGGGTCCCTGAAATGGGTGGATGACCTTGGAATCTATTCCGCTGCGGACCGCTCCGGAAACGCGTCGGGATTCTCTCCGGGGGATTTTCCGGGAGGCGGGACGGAATTCATCGTTCGGCCATCACCCCTGACACCGGGTGCCAGGATCCGCCGACACCGCGTGCCAAGATCATTAATGGCGTCCGCCCCGATCGCCTCACTCCGCACGCTGTGGCGCACGACACAGGGCGTGCCCAAAGGGGTGAGAGGTGTACCACGTGCCGATGGCTGGAACTCGCGTACGCTGACGAATCACTCGCTCGTCGATGCCGGACCCGTCCGAGACCGCACCGGTCCAGGATCCGCCGAGAGCGAGGACGACGGGCCACCGCGAGGACGGCGCGTCCCGGGACCCCCGCGGGGCCGCCGTACAGGAGGTACACACATGGCAGGAACGACGACGGACGCCGCACGCGCGCGTGCGAACGCCGGCGCCGCCAACCGCTGGGTCGTCCTCGTCGTCCTCTGTGTGAGTCTGCTGGTCGTCGCGCTGGACGCGACCGTGCTGCACGTCGCCGTCCCCTCGGTCACCGAGGACCTGCGCCCCAGCGCCACCGCGCTGCTGTGGATCGTCGACGCCTACCCGCTGGTCTGCGCCGCCCTCCTCATCCTCTTCGGCACCCTCGGCGACCGCGTGGGCCGCCGCCGGGTGCTGCTGCTCGGCTACGGCATCTTCGGCCTGGCGTCCGCCGTGGCGGCCTTCGCCGGATCCGCGGGGCTCCTGATCGCGGCCCGCGCGCTGCTCGGCGTCGGCGGCGCGATGATCATGCCCGCCACGCTCTCCATCCTCCGGGCGGTATTCCCCGACCGTCGCGAACGCGCCACCGCCATCGGTGTGTGGACCGCGACCGCCGCGATAGGCGCCGCCGCCGGACCGGTGCTCGGCGGCTTCCTCGTCCAGCACTACTGGTGGGGCTCGGTCTTCCTGATCAACATCCCGCTGATGGCGCTGATGCTGCCGCTGGGCCGCAGACTGCTGCCCGAGTCCAGGGGCGGCGCCGACGGACCGTGGGACGTGCTCGGCGCGCTGACGGCCGCCGCCGGTGTGATCACGCTGGTCCTCGGCGTCAAGCGGATGGGCGCGGGCCACGGCCTGCTCGACCCCCTCACCCTGGGGCCGCTGTGCGCGGGGACCGCCCTGATCATCCTGTTCGTGCGGCGCCAGCGGCGGCGTACGCATCCGCTGGTCGACATGCGCATGTTCGCCCGGCGCACCTTCTCCACCTCGGTGGGGTGCATCGTCCTCGCCATGCTGGCGCTGGTCGGCCTGGAGCTCATAGCCGTGCAGTACCTCCAGCTCGTCCTCGGGCTCAGCCCGCTGGAGACCGGGCTGCGGCTGCTGCCGCTCACCTTCGCCGCGATGACCGCCGGGGCCACCGGTTCGTACACCCTGCGCCGGTTCGGCCCGCGCCAGATGGTCGTGTGCGGCTTCCTCCTGACCGCCGCCGCCGTGCTGCTGCTCGTCATGATGGGCCGCCACGACCGGCCGCTGCTGCTCACCGGTGCCTTCGTCGTCCTCGGCTTCGGCCTCCAGACGACGCTTTTCGGGGCGTACGAGTCGATGCTCAGCGAGGCGCCCGCCGACTGCGCGGGCGGGGCCGCCGCGATCGGCGAGACCTCCTACCAGCTCGGCGCGGGCATGGGCATCGCCCTCCTCGGCAGCGTGATGAACGCGGCCTACGCCCCCGGGCTCGCCTCCGTCCCCGGCGTCCCGCGCGAGGCGTCGGCCGGCGCGGCCAACTCGCTGGGCGAGGCCTACGACATAGCCGACCGCCTCGGTGGCCCCGCGGGCGCCGCCCTGCGGGGCGCCGCGCAGCACTCCTTCGTCCACGGACTGCATGTGACGCTGCTGGTCAGCGCGGGTCTGCTGGTCCTGGGCGCGCTGGCCGCGCTGCGGCTGCCCCGGGTGATGGAGTGCGGGGCGCAGCACGCCCCCTCCGCCCCCGGGCTGCCCGAGCAGCGGGCCGAACGCGCTCTGCGCATCCCCGCGACGGCGGGCGCCGAAGGGGCGGGCGCGGGGCCGGGCGGTTCCTGAGACAGGGCGCCCGCACGCACGGGAGGTCTGGACGCACGGGCGGGTCTGGACGCGCGGCACACTGAGCCGTAACGTCAGCGGTCAGCAATAACTACCACCGCTAGTTTTAGCTGGGCCGCACAGGTTCCCAGGGACGCCGGAGGCATCCATATGTCCGCATCCGCCAAGCTGCCCCCCTTCGACCCGGCCGACCCCCTCGGGATCGACGACCTGCTGAGCGACGAGGACCTCGCGATCCGCGACACCGTCCGCTCCTGGGCCGCCGACCGGGTCCTGCCGCACATCGCCGAGTGGTACGAGAGCGGCGAGCTCCCCGGTATCCGCGAAATCGCCCGCGAGCTCGGCTCGATCGGCGCGCTCGGCATGTCCCTGACCGGCTACGGCTGCGCGGGCGCCACCGCCGTCCAGTACGGTCTGGCCTGTCTGGAGCTGGAGGCCGCCGACTCCGGCATCCGCTCGCTCGTCTCCGTCCAGGGCTCGCTGGCGATGTACGCGATCTGGAAGTACGGCTCCGAGGAGCAGAAGCAGCGCTGGCTGCCCTCGATGGCGGCGGGCGAGACCATCGGCTGCTTCGGCCTCACCGAACCCGACCACGGCTCCGACCCGGCCGGGATGCGCACCTACGCCAAGCGGGACGGCACCGACTGGGTGCTCAGCGGCCGCAAGATGTGGATCACCAACGGCTCGGTCGCCGGGGTCGCGGTGGTCTGGGCGCAGACCGACGAGGGCAGCGGCGGTATCAGGGGGTTCGCCGTCCCCACCGGCACCCCCGGCTTCTCGGCGCCGGAGATCAAGCACAAGTGGTCGCTGCGGGCGTCGGTCACCAGCGAGCTGGTCATGGACGAGGTGCGGCTGCCCGCCGACGCGGTGCTGCCCGGGGTCACCGGCCTCAAGGGTCCGCTGAGCTGCCTCTCGCACGCGCGGTACGGAATCGTCTGGGGCGCGATGGGCGCGGCCCGCGCCTCCTTCGAGGCGGCGGTCGAGTACGCCAGGACCCGCGAGCAGTTCGGCAGGCCCATCGGAGGGTTTCAACTCACCCAGGCCAAGCTCGCCGACATGGCGGTCGAGCTGCACAAGGGCGTTCTGCTCGCCCATCATCTGGGGCGGCGCATGGACGCGGGCAGGCTCCGTCCGGAGCAGGTCAGTTTCGGAAAGCTCAACAACGTCCGGGAGGCGATCGAGATCTGCCGCACCTCGCGCACGATCCTCGGCGCCAACGGGATCTCGCTGGAGTACCCCGTGATGCGGCACGCCACCAATCTGGAGTCGGTGCTCACCTACGAGGGCACCGTGGAGATGCACCAGCTGGTGCTGGGCAAGGCGCTCACCGGGCTCGACGCCTTCCGCTAGGCGCTGCGGAGGTCCGGTGAGCGCCCTGCTCAGCTCTGGTTGAAGAAGCCGCCGGGGGCGCGGCCCGCGGCCTCGCCGCTGACGATCTGGGTGTCGGCGGGGGTCAGCAGGAAGACCCTCGTCGCCACGCGCTCGATGGAGCCGCGGAGTCCGAAGGTGAGGCCGGCCGCGAAGTCCACGACGCGTTTGGCGTCGCCGGGCTCCATGGCGGTGAGGTTCACGATGACCGGGACGCCCTCGCGGAAGAGCTCACCGATGCCGCGCGCGTCACGGAAGCCGTCGGGCGTGACCGTGGCGATCCGCCGGCCCTGCTCCTCGGCCGCCTCGGAGGCCACCCGCACCCGCGGGTCCGTCACCCAGGCTTCGCCGGACCCGGCTTCCTCGGTGTACTCGTCGTCGTAGTAGCGGTCGTCGTTGTCCTCGACAAGTCCCAGCCAGGCACTCGCCTTGCGCACCGATCCCATGGACGCCTCCTCTCACAGCGGACTTCTTCTTGCTTCTTCTCGCGTTCCGCATCCCTATGCTCGTCCATGATGCGGATACCGCGCCAAGTGGATAGTCGCCGCGCAGGGGATTCGTGACGGTACTGGTGCAGAAGATGTGGCGAATCGTCAGCTTTGTTCCGGTCCATGACGGCTAACGGATACAAAATATGAACTTCCGTCCAGACGGGTGAGACGGCAGACGTACGGGTGAACGGATCCGGCCGATACGATGCCTGCCGCACTGTTGAACGAGACGTGGGGCGGGGTGTCCCACGGCACCCGGGGGAGCTTCGTGTTCGGAATCGTCAGGCCCTGCTCGCATCGGCTCACCGAGGGGCTGCGAACCGAGTGGATGGCCCATCTCTGCGGCCTCTGCCTGGCACTTCGCTCCGACCACGGCCAGTTCGCCCGGATCGTGACCAACTACGACGGGCTGATCGTCTCGGTTCTGACGGAGGCTCAGGTCGAGAGCCGCACCGGGCGCAGGCGCACCGCCGGGCCCTGCCCGCTGCGCGCGATGCGGACGGCCCCGGTGGCCCGGGGCGAGGGCGCCCGGCTCGCCGCGGCCGTCTCGCTGGTCCTCGCCTCGGCCAAGGTCCGCGACCACGTCGCCGACCGGGACGGCCTGTTGAAGCGCAGGCCCGTGGCGCTCGCGGCCCGCCGGATCGCCGCGAGCTGGGACCGGGCGGGCGCCCGCACCGGCGCCTCCCTCGGCTTCGACACGGCGGTCCTGGTCGACGCGGTCGACCGGCAGGGCGCGATCGAGGCGCTCGCGGGGCCGGGCACCCCCCTGCTCACCGTCACCGAGCCGACCGAGACGGCGACCGCCGCCGCCTTCGCGCACACCGCCGTACTCGCCGGCCGGCCGCACAACACCGGGCCGCTGGCCGAGGCCGGCCGCCTCTTCGGACGGCTCGCGCACCTCCTGGACGCCGTGGAGGACCAGGCCGCCGACGCCGCGTCGGGTGCCTGGAACCCGCTCACGGCGACCGGCACCGATCTGATCGAGGCCCGGCGGCTGGCCGACGACGCGGTGCACGGCATCCGGCTCGCCCTGCGCGAGGTCGACTTCGTCGACGGCAGGCTGGCGCACGTCCTGCTCGCCCATGAACTGAAGCAGTCGGTCGACCGGTCCTTCGGCACGGCGGGCTGTGCCCACGGCGGCGCCGACGCCCACGGCCACGCGCAGCCGCACGGCCCCCACCAGCCCGGCCC
>NZ_JBJHPC010000435.1:0-6129 GCF_045257485.1 Streptomyces sp. YS-3
GTGCACGGTGCTGCGCAGCCGGGGCCGCACGCTGGGGGTCCTCACGTTCCTCCGGGGGCCCGGCAGGCCCGCGTTCGAGCGGCCGGACGCGGTGTTCGCGGAGAGTGTGGCGGTGCGGGTGGCCGCGTCCCTGGACCTGTCCCGGGCACTGTCCCCGACCCCGCCCGTGCCCTGAACCGGGCCCGTTCCTGAACCTTGCCCGTGCCATGAACCCGGCCCGTGCCCTGAACCTTCTGGGGCGGGCCCCGGGACTTCGTGCCGCCCCGGCCGCGCCGCGCTCAGTGCCGGAAGAAGATCCGGTCCCCGTACTCCGCCAGCACCCGCCCGTTCCACTCGTGGCCCCCGTCCACGTTCCCCGACCGCAGTAGCGGCGGTTCGAGGCCGCGCTCGGTGAGGGACTCCGCGGCGGCGGCCATCATCGCCTGCATCAGCGCGCTCGTGACCACCGTCGAGGCGGGCGCGAACGGCGCCGGGACCGCCTCGTGGGTGAGTTCCGCGTCACCGATCGCGATCTTGCTGTCGAGGACGATGTCGCAGTGGTCGCGCAGGAACGTCCCCGACACGTGCCGCGACTTGGTGCCCTCGGTGTACGCCAGCGACGTCACGCCGATGACCTTCAGCCCCAGCGCCCGCGCGTTCATCGCCATCTCGACCGGCAGCGAGTTGCGCCCGGAGAGCGAGACGACCACCAGGACGTCGCCGGGCTTCGCGGGGCTGGAGTCCAGGACCGCGCCCGCCAGCCCGTCCACCCGCTCCAGCGCGGAGCCCAGCGTCGCGGGCGTCACGTCCACCCCGACCGTGCCCGGCACCGCGAGGAGGTTCATCAGGGCGAGCCCCCCGGCCCGGTAGACCACGTCCTGGGCGGCCAGCGAGGAGTGCCCGGCGCCGAAGGCGAACAGACGGCCGCCCGCCGCCACGGTGTCCGCGATGGCGGTACCGGCGGCGGCGACGTTCCCGCCCTCCTCGTCCCGTACCCGCTGGAGCAGCCCGATGGCGGCGTCGAAGAACTGACCGGCCAGTTTGCTCTCGCTCATCGCCTGGGCCCTTTCCGAGGGAATGCTGGGGGAATGGGAATAGTCCGTGCCGCCGCACACGTTGCGGTCTGGACCATTGCCGTGTCAATACGCCCGGCACCCGCCCGGTCGCGGTCCGCCGCACGGGCCGTTCGCGGCCGGGGCACGGTTGTCAGTGCCATGCGTCAGAATTGAGCCAGGGCCAGCGCACGAGTGTTTTCAACATTCACAGCATCGAGGGGCACGTATGTCCGGACTGATCGACACGACGGAGATGTATCTCCGCACCATCCTCGAACTTGAGGAAGAGGGTGTGGTCCCCATGCGCGCCCGGATCGCGGAGCGACTCGACCAGAGCGGGCCGACCGTGAGCCAGACGGTCGCCCGCATGGAGCGCGACGGCCTGGTGCAGGTCGCGGGCGACCGGCACCTGGAGCTCACCGAGGAGGGCCGCCGCCTGGCCACCCGCGTCATGCGCAAGCACCGGCTCGCGGAGTGCCTGCTCGTCGACGTGATCGGCCTGGAGTGGGAGCAGGTGCACGCCGAGGCCTGCCGCTGGGAGCACGTGATGAGCGAGGCGGTGGAGCGCCGGGTGCTGGAGCTGCTGCGCCACCCGACCGAGTCGCCGTACGGGAACCCGATCCCGGGCCTTGAGGAGCTGGGCGAGAAGGCCGAGGCCGACGCCTTCCTGGAGGACGGCATCATCAGCCTCAACGAGCTGGCGCCGACGGACGACGGCATGACGGTCGTGGTGCGCCGCATCGGCGAGCCCATCCAGACCGACGCCCAGCTGATGTACACCCTGCGGCGCGCGGGCGTGCAGCCCGGCGCGGTCGTCAGCGTGACGTCCTCCCCGGGCGGCGTCCTGGTCGGCAGCAGCGGCGAGGCGGCCGAGCTGGGCGCGGACGTGGCCTCGCACGTCTTCGTGGCCAAGCGGTAGGGCGGACTTCAAGGAGGCGGGGGCGAAGTCGCGCGGGTGAGCGGCGTCGCCCCCGTTCCGTTGGGGCACAAGGGAGTTGGGAGAGCGGGCCGGGCGCCTTCCCCGCCCGTTCTTTTCCCGTCGGATCGGCAGCGGACGGGCGGTCCGCGTGCCACGCTGTCGGGTGAGGCATATGACCTGAAGGACCCGAAGCCGGGCCTGGAGCCGGGCCCGGGGGAGCCGGAGGGCGTACGGCCCGCGAGGGAGGGGAGAGGTGGGGACCATGCGGGAAGCCACGCCCCGTAGCGCCACGCGCCACCGTGCCACGCCCCGTAAGCCTGCGACCCGCACGGCTGTCTCCCGTACCGCTTCCTTCCGTACGGCCGCGTCCCGTGGAACAGCAGAGGGCCCCGGCGCCCTGCGGCGCCGGGGCCTGCCCTCCCCGCTGCTGACCCGGAGCCCCGAGCTCTCGGGGTCAGCTCCCTCGGGCCGGCCGTTCTGTCCCAGCGTGGCCGCCCGCCTCCCGCAGAAGATCTCCCCTCGGGGCGGCCCGTCAATCCTTGAGACCGGTCACTCGAACGAGGGGTGTTGCGGGAGAGACGCGAGTTTTCGAATAGAGGTTCGATACCCTGCGGTGAACTGACTCCAGAGCGGCCCAGGGCTTCGGGGGCTGAAGGGGGTGCCTGACAGATGGCGCGACGCAGCGACGTGACGGGATCCGATGGCGTACGCCTCGCTGCCTGGGAGTTCGCGGACCCGCCCAAGGACCGCGGGGACAGCGACCGGGCCGCACCCGGGGTGTTACTGCTCCACGGACTGATGGGCCGCGCCGCCCACTGGGCGCCCACCGCCCGCTGGCTCGGCGAGAAGCACCGCCCGGTCGCCCTCGACCAGCGCGGCCACGGCCGCAGCGACAAGCCCGCCGACGGCCCCTTCACCCGCGAGGCCTATGTGGCGGACGCCGAGGCGGCGATCGAGCAGCTCGGCCTCGCCCCGGTCGCCCTCGTCGGCCACTCCATGGGCGCCCTCACCGCCTGGCAGCTCGCCGCCCGCCGCCCCGACCTGGTCCGGGCCCTGGTCATCTGCGACATGCGCGCCTCGGCGCTCGGCGCGGCCTCCCAGCGCGAGTGGGAGGACTGGTTCAAGTCCTGGCCGGTGCCCTTCGCGACGCTCGCGGACGTACGGAAGTGGTTCGGCGAGGACGACCCGTGGGTCGAGCGCCCCAGCCCCTCGCGCGGTGACTTCTTCGCCGAGGTGATGGCCGAGCGCGCCGACGGCTGGCGCCCCGTCTTCTCCCGCCGCCAGATGCTGAAGTCCCGCGCGACCTGGGTGTTCGACGCCCACTGGGAGGAGCTGGCGCAGGTCCGCTGCCCGGCGCTGGTGGTCCGGGGCCTCGACGGCGAGCTCGGCCGCGCCGAGGCCCAGGAGATGGTCCGCGTCCTGCCCCGGGGGAGGTACGCGGAGGTGGACGGCGCCGGCCACCTCGTCCACTACGACCAGCCGGAGGCCTGGCGCGCTGCGGTCGAGCCGTTCCTCCGGGAGACGGCCGAGCACCCGGTCCCCTCGGAGCCCTGACTCAGCCCCGGCTGACCGCCGCGAGGATCTCCGGCAGCCGCCTCGCGGCGCGCGGGGCCGCCGCCCGCAGCCCGGTGTGGGCGACGAGCACCGCGTACCCCGCCCCGACCGGCAGCAGCAGCCACAGCGCGCCGTGCCGGTCCGAGAGGTGCAGCCAGACCGTCAGGGCGATCAGCGGCGCGCAGAGCAGTGCGCTGGTGAGCATCCCGCCGATGATCGCCAGGAACGCGATCCCGCCCTGGCCCGGCGCCACGTTCTTGCGGCTGTCCTGCGGGATCGAGTACGGAAACATCGCCGAGGCGACCGCGCCCGTACCGAGCATCGCCCCGAGCAGCCCCAGCGAGAGCCCCAACGCCTGCGGGAAGGCGCCCCAGTTGCCGACCAGCGAGGCCGTGACCACCGCGACCAGGACGGTGTACGGCACCGTCACCAGCGCGATCGCCAGGGCGCGGGCGCGCAGCTCCAGCAAGGCGTCCCGGGAGGTGGAGACCGTCTGGACGACCATCCAGAACGCCGAGGTGTCCTGCCCGAACTGGTTGGACATCTGGGCGCCCAGCATGAACGCGCCGAACGAGGCGAAGTACACCGTGCCGTTGCCCTGGAGGGCGTTGACGACCGGGACGATCAGACCCAGGGCGAGCGAGGTGATCCACGCCGCCTTGGTCTTGGGGTCGCGCCAGGCGTAGCGCAGGGTGCGCAGCATCACGGTGCCGGTGCGGCCCTCGGGCAGCAGGGCGGCCGGGCCGGGCCGTCCGGTCTGCTCGCGGGCGGAGTCGGCGGGGCGCAGGGTCGAGCTGTCCGGGCTCGTCATCAGCCGCACCAGCGAGCGCTGCCAGGCGTACAGCAGGGCCGCCAGGGCCACCGCCGTCAGCAGGAGTTGCGCGGCGGCCCGTCCGTACGCGCCGTCGCCCGCCGCCTCGACCGCGCCGATCGCGGCGGCGGGCGGCAGCCAGCGCAGCACGTCCGCGACCGGGTCGAGGGCGGAGAGGCCACCGGAGTCGCCGAGCTTCTGCACGCCGAAGTTGACGAACTGGAAGCCGATCGCGATCACCAGACCGCTCAGGACCGCGAGGTCGCGGCCCTTGCGGGAGGTCAGCAGACGGGTGTTGGCGGTCGCCACCGTCCGCGCGAGCGCCACGCACACCAGGATCGTCAGCGGTACGGCGACGACCGCGACCCCGGCCGCCGCCGCGCTCCGGGCCACCGCGAGCGCCGCGCCGAGCGTGAGGCAGAGCGTGAACAGCGGCCCGATGCCGACCAGGGAGGCCGCCAGCAGCGCCACGATCAGGGGGCGCGGGCGCAGTGGCAGCATCACCAGCCGGGTCGCGTCCAGCGTCTCGTCACCGCTGGGGAAGAAGAGCGGCATCACCGCCCAGGCGAGCGCGAGGACGGCGGCGACCAGCACGGCCACCGTGCCCGCGTGTGCGTCGCCGCGCAGCGCCACCAGGCCCAGGAGCTGGAGGGCGGCGAAGAGCAGGGCGAGGACGACGGAGGTGATGTAGGCGGCGCGGCGCCCGCCGGACTGCCGCAGACCGTTCCTGAGCAGGGACAGCTTCAGCCGCACGAAGAGCGGGACAAGGGAGGGCGCGCCCAGGGACGCGGGCGCCGCGGGTGCCGTGTGCGCGGTGCTCATCGGGCCGCACCGCCGCCGAGCCAGTCGAGGGTGTCACCGGTGTCGCGGCCGTGGGCGCCCACGAGTTCGAGGAAGGCGCTCTGGAGCGAGCTCGCGCTGCCCCGTACCTCCGCGAGCGTGCCCTGCGCGCGGATGCGCCCCGCCGCCATCACCGCGACCCAGTCGCACAGCGACTCCACGAGCTCCATGACATGGCTGGAGAAGACGACGGTCGCGCCGGAGGCGGTGTAGCGCTCCAGGACGCGGCGGATGGTGGCCGCCGACACCGGGTCGACGCCCTCGAACGGCTCGTCCAGGAAGAGCACTTCGGGGTTGTGCAGCAGCGCCGCCGCGAGCCCGATCTTCTTGCGCATCCCCGTGGAGTAGTCCACGACGAGTTTGTGCTGGGAGCCCGCCAGGTCCAGCACGTCCAGGAGCTGGGTGGCCCGCTTGTCGACCTCGGCGCCGGGCAGTCCGCGCAGCCGGCCGGTGTAGCCCAGCAGTTCGCGGCCGGTGAGGCGCTCGAAGAGCCGCAGCCCCTCGGGCAGCACACCGATCCGGGACTTCACCGCCACCGGGTCGCGCCACACGTCGTGGCCGCCGATCTCGACGGTGCCCCGGTCGGGGCGGAGCAGGCCGGTCACCATCGACAGGGTGGTGGTCTTGCCCGCCCCGTTCGGCCCGACCAGACCGATGAACTTGCCCGCCGGCAGCTCCAGATCGATCCCGGCGACGGCGATCTGGTCGCCGAAGCGCTTCCACAGATCGCTGACCCGGACGGCGGGCGGCAACTGCCCCGCGGGTGCCGGTTCCGCCGCAGCGGAGCCGCCGTCGAATGTCTGGTCCGGCATGGTGGTGCGCCTTTCGTCCCCGTCCGTACGTCCGTACGGCCTCGGGAACAGCCTACGAGCGGCGGCCCCGGGCGGCGGCGGCCTCGCGTCCGCAGGCGTACGCGAGGGGGCTGATCAGCTCCTCCGCGTCGGGCAGCCAGCGGTTGGCGGGGGTGGGGC
>NZ_JBJHPC010000436.1:0-6121 GCF_045257485.1 Streptomyces sp. YS-3
GGTGGGGCGAGGGCGGCGGCGGTGGGGCCGGAGGACGCGGCGTTCCCCGCGCACCGGGCACCGCGCTGCCGCAGTCTCGACGCGCTGGACGCCCAGGTGATCCGCTGCCGGGCCTGCCCACGGCTGGTCGCGTGGCGCGAGGAGGTCGCCGCGACCAGGCGGGCGGCCTTCCGGGAGTGGGAGTACTGGGGGCGGCCGGTGCCCGGCTTCGGTCCGCCCGACGCGGCGATCGCGGTCGTCGGCCTCGCCCCGGCCGCGCACGGCGGCAACCGGACCGGCCGGATGTTCACGGGCGACGCCTCCGGCGACTTCCTCTTCGCCGCGCTGCACGAGGTGGGGCTGGCCAACCAGGCCGAGGCCACCCACGCCGCGGACGGCCTCGAACTGCGGGGCGTACGGCTGGCCGCCCCGGTGCACTGCGCGCCGCCGGACAACAAGCCGACTCCCCAGGAGCGCGACAACTGCCGCCCCTGGCTGGCGGCCGAACTGGAACTGCTGGGACCGGGACTGCGGACGGTCGTGGTGCTCGGCGCGTTCGGCTGGCAGGCGCTGCTGCCGGTGCTGAGCGCGGCCGGCTGGCAAGTGCCGCGCCCCCGGCCACGGTTCGGCCACGGCGTCCAGGTGGTGCTGGACGCCGCCGAGGAGGGCCGCCCGCCGCTGCGGCTGCTCGGCTGCTACCACCCGAGCCAGCGCAACACCTCCACGGGACGGCTCACCCTCCCCATGCTCGTCGACGTGTTCCGCGAGGCGGCGCGCCTGTCGGGCCTGTGAGGACGGTCGCGTACGAGCAAGGTCTCCTGCGGTCCCGCAAAGGTTGAACGTTGACCGACGAACCGGCTCCCGGCAGCCGCTCATGGGCTCTCACCTGCCCACATCGCGTCCCTCGCGACCCGGGTGTGTCATGGAAGGGTTGGTCACGAGGGGCGGGAGCGACGAAAGGAGCCGGTATGGACACCGGACGGATACGTCGAGCGGCCACCGCGGCCCTGTTGTCGTGCGGTCTGGCCCTGGGCGGCTTCGCCACCGCGGCGGCGGCGGCCCCGGCGCACGACGCGGGCGACGGCCACGATCGCGGCCAGGGCAACGGCTGGTCGTGGGACACCCGCATCAGCGGCTGGATCCGTGAGGACCACGGCGGCGGATGGCGCTGGGACGACCACCGCGACGACCGGAACTGGGACGACCACCACAGCGGTCACTCCCGGGACCACCACGACGGCGGCCGGGTCTGGGGCACGGTCACCTCGCGCATCGAGCTGAACGTCCGCGACAACCCGAGCCTGAACGCCGGCGTCACCGTCGCCCTCAGCCCGGGCAGCAAGGACCGAATCGAGTGCAAGACGCATGGCTCGAACGTCGACGGGACCTCCACCTGGTACTGGCTGAGCCATGCCCACGGCTGGGCCAGCGCCGCGTTCGTCCGGGCGAGCGGCGACGTGCCGGACTGCTAGCGGTGCGGACCCCGCCGCGGGGCGGCCTTCGCGGCGGGGCGGGTGAACCGTGGGGAGCGAACCGTGTGCGCTCCCGGGAATAGCGACACCGGGAGCCGCCTTGGAGCTGCTGAGAGAGCGAGGAGTCGGCAGATGCCCAAGGCGTACGCGTACACCCGCCGCGGCGGTCCCCGGACCGGGGTGTCCGGTCCGGGGACCGAGGCGTTCATCGAGCGGGGACGGCCGAGCCCGGACTCCGGCCGGATACCGGCCGCGATCGGGGAGGCGGCGTGAGCGCACCGCATCCCCTCGACAACCCCGCCCGTTCCTCCCTCACCGGCCCGCACGCCCACTTCGCCGAGCGGCGGGGGCGGGTGCTGCGGTATCCGCCCGAGGTGACGCCGTGGCTGGCGCTCCCGGACGACCCCGGGCCCGAGGACTGGGCCGATGTCGCCGCACTGGCCGGGCCGGACGGGGAGGTGCCGTTGCTCGGGACGAACCGGCTGCCGCCCCCGGGCTGGGAGTTGACGTTCGAGGCCGACGGTGTGCAGCTCGTGGACGACACGGTCGCCGCCCGGCCGTTCCCCGAGGCGGTCACGCTGACCGCCGCCGATGTGCCGGAGATGATGGACCTGGTGGAGCGGACCCGGCCGGGCCCCTTCCTGCCGCGCACCATCGAGCTGGGCGCCTATCTGGGCGTACGCAGGAACGGCGCCCTGGTGGCGATGGCGGGCGAACGGCTGCACCCGCCCGGCTGGACGGAGATCAGCGCGGTCTGCACCGACGACGCCTTCCGCGGTCAGGGCCTGGGCACCCGGCTGATCCTGGCGGTCGCCGCGAACATCAGGGACCGGGGCGAGCGCCCCTTCCTGCACACCGGTGCGCGCAACACCGGCGCCATCCGCCTCTACGAAGCCCTGGGCTTCCGGCTCCGCCGTACCACGCGGTTCATGTCGGCCCGCGTACCGGACGGCCAACTGGCAAGCGTGACCACCTCACTTCACTCGATCGAGTGATGAAACGGTCGTGTGAATTGTTTCTGCACTTCCCGCCCTCCGGACAGCGTCTAACGTTCCCCCCGGCGGCCCCAGCCCCCGGTCGTCACGTCCACCGTTGCCTTGGGGGGAGGGGCAGTGCGCCGCAATGAACACGTCGAGGAAAGCCCGCGCGAACTGGTGCCGGTCTCCCCTCGGCACCACGAGAAGCCGCTTCTCCGGGTCCGCACCCAGGCCGGAGTGACCGTCGCCGAGCTGCACGGCGAGATCGACATCCAGGCCGTCCAGTCCCTGCGACCGTGCCTGGACACCCTCACCGGGGACGGGGTGGGTGCGCTGGCCCTGGATCTGCGCGGGGTCCGGTTCCTGGACTGCTCCGGTCTCGCCCTGCTGGTGCGCGCCCATCGCCGGGTGACCGAGCGGGGCGGCTCCTGGGCGCTGGTCTGCGACCATCCGCTGACGCTGCGGATCCTGCGGATCACCGCCCTCGCGCCCGTCCTGGGGCCTGCTCCCACGCTGGAGCAGGCCCTGGACTCCGTCAGGCCGCCGGCCGGCTCCGCCTCAGCCGAAGAGTGACCAGCTCGAAGGGGCGCAGCGCCAACCGCACCGCCCCCTCGGCCAGTTCATGGCGCGGCCCCTCGGCCAAGGGGCGTTCCAGCAGGTCCGTCGCCACCACCGCGTCCGCCTCGAAGCCCGGGGTGAGCCGGGCCGTCGCCCGGCCGCCCCTCGACTCGTAGAGCCGTACGACCACGTCGCCGCTCCCGTCGTCCGCGAGCTTCACGGCGCTGACCACCACCGCGTCCTCGTCGACCGACACCAGCGGCGCCACCTCCGCGCCGCCCGCGACCCGCCGCTCGGGCAGATTGACGCGGTAGCCCTCGCGCACCGCGTCCCCGATGCCGGCCCCCGGCACCAGCGCGTGCCGGAAGCGGTGCAGACCCTGGTCGGTCTCGGGGTCGGGGAAGCGCGGGGCGCGCAGCAGCGAGACGCGGACCGTGGTGGTCGTGCCCGGGCCCTCGGCGGCGTCACGCACGGTCCGGGTCACGTCGTGCCCGTATGTGGAGTCGTTGACGAGGGCGACGCCCCAGCCCGGCTCCTCCAGATGGACGAAGCGGTGGTTGCACGCCTCGAACTTGGCCGCTTCCCAGCTGGTGTTGGTGTGGGTCGGCCGGTGGACATGGCCGAACTGGGTCTCCGACGCGTACCGCTCGGCGTGGATGTCCAGCGGGAACGCGGCCTTGAGGAACTTCTCGGTCTCGTGCCAGTCGACCTCGGTGTCGATGTCCAGGCGCTTGGCACCGGGGGCGAGGCGGAGCAGCTGGGTGACCCGGGAGCCGCCGAAGGTGCGGACGACCCTGACGGTGGCCGCGTCGGCGTCCTCCACGGCCACGAGCTCGTCGAGGTCCGTCAGATCCGTCACCGTGTTGCGGTAGAACGCGTCCACGTCCCACGCGTCCCACATGTTCGGGAAGTCGGGGTGGATCTGGAGGAGGTTGGCGGCCCTGCCGGGGGCGATCGACTCGCGCCCGGCAGCGATGTCGTACGCGGACACCAGGAGCCCCCGGGCGTCGATCTCCACCGACAGCAGCCCGTTGTCCAGGACGAAGCCGCCGCCCTCGCGCGGGACCACGCGGCTCACGCCGGTGCGCGCGGCGGGCGCGGCGCCGCCCGCGGCCACGCCGTCGCGCGCGTGGGGCGCGGAGTTGAAGACCAGGGTGGTGCCCGCGGCGCCGTCTCCGGCGAGTGCCCGCTGCGCGCCGTCGATGATCTCGTTCAGCTCCTCGGCGACCGCCGCGTAGGTCTTCTCCGCCTCGCGGTGCACCCAGGCGATGGAGGAGCCGGGCAGGATGTCGTGGAACTGGTGCAGCAGGACGGTCTTCCAGACGCGGTCCAGCCGCTCGTACGGGTACGGGAAACCGGTGCGCACGGCCGCCGTCGCGGCCCACAGCTCGGCCTCGCGCAGCAGGTGTTCGCTGCGCCGGTTGCCCTGCTTGGTCTTCGCCTGGCTGGTCAGGGTGGCGCGGTGCAGCTCCAGATAGAGCTCCCCCACCCACACCGGCGCGTTCGGGTACTCCGCCTGCGCCTTGGTGAAGAACTCCGCCGGGCTCTCCCACTCGACGGTCGCCGAGCCCTCCAGGCTCCGCAGCCGGGCCGCCTTGGCGACCATCTCCCGGGTGGTGCCACCGCCCCCGTCGCCCCAGCCGGTGGGGGCCAGCGAGTGCCTCGCCGCGCCCTTGTCCTTGAAGTTGCGGGCGGCGTGGGCGATCTCGCTGCCCTTCATCGAGCAGTTGTAGGTGTCGACGGGCGGGAAGTGGGTGAAGATCCGGGTGCCGTCGATGCCCTCCCACTGGAAGGTGTGGTGGGGGAACTTGTTGGTCTGGCTCCAGGAGATCTTCTGGGTGAGCAGCCACTTGGCGCCCGCCGCCTTGATGATCTGGGGCAGCCCGGCGGCGAAGCCGAAGGTGTCCGGCAGCCAGGCCTCGTCGTTCTCGACGCCGAACTCCTCCAGGAAGAACCGCTTGCCGTGCACGAACTGACGGGCCATCGCCTCCGAGCCCGGCATGTTGGTGTCCGACTCCACCCACATGCCGCCCGCGGGCACGAACCGGCCGTCGGACACGGCCTTCTTCACGCGCGCGTAGACCTCCGGCCGGTGCTCCTTGATCCACGCGAACTGCTGTGCCTGGGACATGGTGAAGACGAAGTCCGGCTCGTCCTCCAGGAGCGCCGTCATGTTGGAGGTCGTACGGGCCACCTTGCGCACGGTCTCGCGCAGCGGCCACAGCCACGCCGAGTCGATGTGGGCGTGCCCCACCGCGCTGATGCGGTGGGCGGCCGGCCCGGCGGGCACGGCGAGGACGTCCGCCAGCTCGGCGCGGGCGGCGGCGGCGCTGCCGCCCACGTCCTGGAGGTCCACCGCGTCCAGCGCGCGCCCCACGGCCCGCAGGATGTCCCAGCGCCGGGCGCCCTCCACCGGCAGCTCGTGCATCAGCTCGCCCAGGACCTCCAGGTCGAGCACGAGCTCCCAGACGGTCTCGTCGAAGACGGCGAGGTCCATCCGGGCCAGCCGGTACTGCGGCTCGGTGCCCGCCGTCTCCTTGTCACCGAGGGGGGTCGGCACGAAGGGGTGGTAGTCCAGGACGACCGGGTTGGACGCGGCCTCGATGTGCAGCCGCACCTCCTCGCCGCCCACCGCGGGCGCGCCGATCCGCACCCACTGGTTGCGCGGGTTGAGGCCCTTCACCGGGGTGCCGTCGGGGCGGTAGACCAGGCCTTCGCACTGGAAGCCCGGCATGTTCTCGTCGAAGCCGAGGTCGAGGAGTGCCTCCACGCTCTTCCCGGCCCACTCGGCCGGTACGGTCCCGGTCACCCGGAACCAGCTGGTCCCCCAGGGAGCGCCCCAGGCGTCCCCGACCGCGATCGGCGCGGGGTCCTGGGCCAGCCCCTCGGCGACCGGGACGGGCTCGTCCGGCGCATGCCACACCGCCACTTCCAGCGGGACGGATTCGGGGTACACGGCGGGGCGGATGCGCTCGTCGAGGACGCGCCTGAGGCGGGCCTCGACCAGGCTGCGGTCGTCATGCATGAGGGTCTGCTCCGTGGGTCGGGAAGAGCGTGGAGGCACTCCTCGACCTCGGCTTCGACGAGAACATGCCGGGCTTCCAGTGCGAAGGCCTGGTCTACCGCCCCGACGGC
>NZ_JBJHPC010000437.1:0-6119 GCF_045257485.1 Streptomyces sp. YS-3
CCGCCACCCTGGGCCTGACCCCCGCCCAGGTGCGGGCCGGCTGGGACCGCGCCCGGCTCGCCGGACTCGTCGAGCTGCACGGCGGCACCGCCCGCCCCGGCTGGCGGCTGCGCGCCTGGGACCGCGACGACGCGGCGGTGCTGCGCGGCTGGGTCGCCCTCTTCGACGCCTGGTCGATCSTCCACCCCGCCCCGGCCGCCATCGCGCCCGCCGCCGTGGCCGAGGTCGTCGAAGCCGTCCCCCAGGTCCTCTCCCTCCTCCAGCTCTCGGCCGGCCCCGTCCTCGTACCGGCCCTGCTCGACCTGCTCGGCCAGCGCGTCGCCGAACTGCGCGACGAGCGCTGCGAAGTGCCCGACGCCACCGGCGCGGACGCCCCCGGCGGGGACCGCCCGGCCTCCCTCGCCTTCCTCTCCCTCCTCCTCGACTGGGTCCTCGCCGGGCTCGCCGCCGTCGGCGCGCTCACCCTCGGCGAGGGCTCGGCCACCCTCACCCCGCTCGGCAACTGGGCGGTGTGGGTCAAGCTGGAGCAGATCTGCGTCGCCGCGCAGAGCCCGGCCGGGAACATCGAGCAGTCCGCCGAGGACATGCTGCGCGGCTGTGCCCGGCTCACCCCCGGCCCGGCCCGCGCCGAGTACCGCGCCTGGCTCGCCGCCCGGCCCGTGGGCAGCGCGGTGACCGAACTGCTCGACGCGGCCCGGGGCGAGGACGCCCTGGTGCGCGGGCTCGCCTTCGAGGCGCTCCGGGTCGTCGGCGCGCCCGCCGAGCCCGAGGTGCGCGCCGCCGCCGACGAGATCTTCCTGCGCCCGTACGCCCTGCTGTGGCTGGCCGAGCACGAGGGGACCGACCCCGAGGACGTCACCGCCGTCCTCACCCGCGAGGAGTCCACCTGGCTGTGGGTCGACACCGCCGCAGCCGTTGCCGACCACGGCGAGGTCGACCTGATGGTGCGCCACCTCGACTCCGCCGTGCAGGGCACCGTGCCCGCCCTGCTCGACGAGGTCAGGGCCGTCGGCCACCCCCGGACCGTCCAGGTCCTGGTCGCCCTGGCAGCCGCCCATCCGGACCCGGCCCTCGCCAAGGCCGTGCGCCGCGCGGCCTTCCAGGTCCACACCGGCGGGGTCTGACCGGGGGGCGTACGGAAACGCGGCCGGGCGGCGGCGCGCGCGTGCGGTCGGCCCCGGAAGCCCGGCGGCTAACGCGCGAAGGTGTCGCAGCGGGCCGTGTCGCCCGTCCCGAAGCCGGTGCGGAACCACTGCTGACGCTGCTGGGCCGAGCCGTGCGTCCAGGACTCCGGGGTGACCCGGCCCTGGAACCTCTCCTGGATGCGGTCGTCGCCCACGGCCGCCGCCGCGTCCAGACCGTCCCTGATGTCCTGGTCGCTCAGCCGGGTCAGCAGGGGCCTGCCGGTCCTCGGGTCCGGCGTGGTCGTCGCGTGGTGCGCCCACACCCCGGCGTAGCAGTCGGCCTGGAGCTCGACCTTCACGGAGCCGCTGTCCGCGCCCTGCCGTCCGTCCTGGGACCGGGCGAGGGTGCCCGTCAGGATCTGGACGTGGTGCCCGTACTCGTGCGCCACCACGTACGCCTGCGCGAACGGACCGCCCGTGGCGCCGAACTTGGTCCGCAGGTCGTCGAAGAAGCCGAGGTCCAGATAGACGTGCCGGTCGCCCGGGCAGTAGAACGGCCCCACCGCCGAGGTCGCCGTCCCGCACGCGGTGGGGACGCGGCCGGTGAAGAAGACGGTCTGCGCGGACGTGTAGCTCCCGCCCCGGCGCGGGAGCTCCCGCGACCAGTAGTCCTGCACGCTGTTGACCACCGCCAGGACGCGGCAGTCCTCCTTGGTGTTGGCGTCGCGTCCCTTGCGGCAGCTCGCCTGCACCTGCCCCTGGGCCGACACCGAGGTCGCCGGGGCGGAGTCGCCGGAGGAGAGCCCCAGCTGGTCCGGCCCGACCCCGAAGAGCAGACCGAGCACGAGCGCGACGATCCCGACCAGGCCGCCGCCGATGGTGGCCCGGCCGCCGGGGACCCGGCTGCCCCGGACGTCCTTGACCTCGGACGTGTCCAGATCGGCGTCGTCGTCGAACTGCACGGCCCACCACCCTCCGTGACGCGGTACCACCCCAGAGTATTGAACAGGTCATGGCGTTGCGCCTGTTTCGCCACGGCGGCCGGTACGCTCGGCGCCTCATGGACCGGAACCGTCTCGCGCTGGCCGCCGTCGCCGCCGTACTGGCCCTTCCCCTCGTCCCCGCGGCCCGCCAGGCCCGGCCCGCCCACTACGGCGACCGCCTCACCGTGCTGCCCGACGCCGCCCAGGACCGCCCCGCGGTACGGGTGCGGGGCGCGGCCGTCGAGGCGTACGACCCGAGGAGCGGGGCGCGCAGCTGGACCTACCGCCGCGAGGGACGCCGCCCGCTCGCGGTGCGGGGCGCGCCGGGGCACGCCTTCGCCCTGTGGAGCGACGGCATGGTCACCGACACCGCGCGCGTGCTCTCCGTCGACGCGGTCCGCTGGCACCGGGCCGTCCCCGGTCTCGCCGGCTGGCTCGCCGGGCGCCCGGCGCGGGCCGCGGGCGTCCTCCAGCAGCTCGCCCCGGCCGCCCGGGGCGACGGGATGCTGGCCGTCTTCACCCCCGAGCGCGTCGCCGCGTACCGCACCGCCGACGGGGATCTGCGCTGGACGCTGCCCGCCCGGCCGGGGTGCGCCTTCGACCCGGGCCGCGTCGCGCGCGTGGCGGGCGTGCTGATCGTCGCCCAGCCCTGCGCCGACCGGGACGTGTGGACCCAGGAGCTGGTGGCCGTGGACACCCTCGGGCCCGTCGCGCCCGGCCGCACCCCGCTGGGCAACGAGCTCCCCGCGCGCGTGGGCGCGGCCCGGGGCGTGTGAGGGCGTTCCGGGAGGGCGGTCACGGCGCCCCGCGGACGACCTTGCCCAAGGGATCACCGCACGTAAAAGCAGTTGCACACCACCGCTAGAATTGGCCCATGGCAATTCTCCTTGTGCATTAGACGGCGTCGACGCTCCTCGACCCCCGTCCACCCCGCCGTCCATACCGCCCTGGAGTATTTCCGTGATCACCGCCACCGGCATCGAGCTGCGCGCCGGCGCCCGCATCCTCATCGAGAACGCTTCCTTCCGTGTCGCCAAGGGCGACCGCATCGGCCTCGTCGGCCGCAACGGAGCCGGCAAGACCACCCTCACCAAGTGCCTGGCCGGCGAGGGCATCCCGGCCGGCGGCACCATCACCCGCTCCGGTGAGGTCGGCTATCTGCCGCAGGACCCCCGCACCGGCGACCTCGACGTCCTCGCGCGCGACCGGGTGCTCTCCGCGCGGGGCCTCGACGAGGTGCTGCGCAAGATGCGCGAGAACGAGGAGCGCATGGCGAACGGCAAGGGCGCCACGCGCGAGAAGGCGATGAAGAAGTACGAGCGCCTGGAGACGGAGTTCCTCACCCGGGGCGGGTACGCCGCCGAGGCCGAGGCCGCCACCATCGCCGCCGCGCTCGGCCTGCCCGACCGGGTGCTCGGCCAGCCGCTGCACACCCTCTCCGGCGGTCAGCGCCGCCGCGTCGAGCTCGCCCGCATCCTGTTCTCGGACGCCGACACCCTGCTCCTCGACGAGCCGACCAACCACCTCGACGCCGACTCGATCGTCTGGCTGCGCGACTACCTCAAGTCCTACCGGGGCGGCTTCATCGTGATCTCCCACGATGTGGACCTGGTCGAGACGGTCGTCAACAAGGTGTTCTACCTGGACGCCAACCGCTCCCAGATCGACGTCTACAACATGGGCTGGAAGCTCTACCAGCAGCAGCGCGAGGCCGACGAGAAGCGCCGCAAGCGCGAGCGCCAGAACGCCGAGAAGAAGGCCGCCGCCCTCAACTCCCAGGCCGACAAGATGCGCGCCAAGGCGACCAAGACGGTGGCCGCGCAGAACATGGCCAAGCGCGCCGAGCGGCTGCTCTCGGGCCTGGACGCGGTCCGCGTCTCCGACAAGGTCGCCAAGCTGCGCTTCCCCGACCCCGCGCCCTGCGGCAAGACCCCGCTGACCGCCGAGGGCCTGTCCAAGTCGTACGGCTCGCTGGAGATCTTCACCGACGTCGACCTGGCCATCGACAAGGGGTCCAGGGTCGTCATCCTCGGCCTCAACGGCGCCGGCAAGACGACCCTGCTGCGGCTGCTCGCGGGCGCCGAGAAGGCGGACACCGGCCAGGTCACCCCGGGTCACGGCCTCAAGCTCGGCTACTACGCGCAGGAGCACGAGACGCTCGACCCGGACCGCACGGTCCTGGAGAACATGCGCTCCTCCGCCCCCGACCTCGACCTGGTCGAGGTCCGCAAGACGCTGGGCTCGTTCCTGTTCTCCGGCGACGACGTGGACAAGCCCGCGGGCGTGCTCTCCGGCGGCGAGAAGACCCGGCTGGCCCTGGCCACGCTGGTGGTCTCCTCCGCCAACGTCCTGCTGCTCGACGAGCCGACCAACAACCTGGACCCGGCCAGCCGCGAGGAGATCCTCGGCGCGCTGCGTACGTACAAGGGCGCGGTCGTTCTGGTGACGCACGACGAGGGCGCGGTCGAGGCCCTGCAGCCCGAGCGCATCATTCTGCTGCCCGACGGCGTCGAGGACCTGTGGGGTCCGGACTACGCGGATCTGGTCGCCCTCGCGTGACGCTGCGCGACTGATCCACTTCATATGGATCATTCGGCCTACGCGTGATCCTCAATCTGAGTGAGGGCGTCTCGTACCCCGGCGTGTCATGCACGGGATCAAGAGCGCGTGAGTACGGGACGGACCGATTCCGGAGTGTGACCCCGAGCACACCTCTGACCAGCGAGTTCTTCGCTCGCTCGGATCAGAGGTGGTTCCGAGGCCGTGCGGAATTTTTCATTCCGGCCCGACTTCGCCCCGTCCTGCGCGGAAACCCGCGTGCACCGACCTTGCCGAATGGGTGGCCAGGAAGCCCGCGAGGGGTGATCATGAGAAGTCCAGAGCGCACTTCCCATGAGGAGGCACGGGTGGCCGAGACTCTGAAGAAGGGCAGCCGGGTAACCGGCGCCGCGCGCGACAAGCTCGCGGCAGACCTGAAGAAGAAGTACGACTCCGGTGCGAGCATCCGGGCGTTGGCCGAAGAGACCGGCCGCTCCTACGGATTCGTCCACCGGATGCTCAGCGAGTCCGGGGTGGTACTGCGCGGACGCGGCGGAGCAACACGCGGCAAGAAGACCGCCTCGGCCTGACCGGGGCCGGGCGGGTCCGGGGCCGGTCCTTAGGGGCCCGGCTCGGGGCTCGCCGGGTCGGGTTGCCACCCGGTAGGCCGCGCGGTCGACCGGGTGGTTACTGTGCAGTCACTTATTTTGACCGCACCCGACCCGGAGGCGCCCCATGGCTTCGCCCGACCCCGTACTCGACAAGGACGGCGTCCGGCTCACCGTCGACGACGCTGTCGCCACGGTGACCCTGACCAACCCGGACAAGCGCAACGCCCAGTCTCCCGCTCTGTGGCGGGCGTTGGCGACCGCCGGTCAGGAGCTGCCCGGCACCGTCCGGGTCGTCGTACTGCGGGGAGAGGGCAAGTCCTTCTCCGCCGGGCTCGACCGTCAGGCCTTCACTCCCGAGGGCTTCGACGGCGAACCGTCCTTCCTCGACCTCGCGCGCGGCTCCGACGAGGAGCTGGACGGGGTCATCGCCGAGTACCAGGAGGCGTTCACCTGGTGGCGCCGCAACGACATCGTGTCGATCGCGGCGGTCCAGGGGCATGCGATCGGCGCGGGCTTCCAGCTCGCGCTCGCCTGTGACCTGCGCGTCGTCGCGGACGACGTGCAGTTCGCCATGCGCGAGACCAGCCTCGGCCTGGTGCCGGACCTGACGGGCACCCACCCCCTGGTGAGCCTGGTGGGTTACGCCCGCGCCCTGGAGATCTGCGCGACCGGCCGCCTCGTCGGAGCGGAGGAGTCGGAGCGGATCGGGCTCGCGAACCTCGCGGTGCCGGGGGGCGAACTCGACGCGGCGGTACGGGACCTGACGGCTGCGCTCGTCGCGGCGCCGCGGGATGCGGTGATCGAGACGAAGGCGTTGCTGCGGGGGGTGGCGGGGCGGTCGTACGAGGAGCAGCGGGTGGCTG
>NZ_JBJHPC010000438.1:0-6119 GCF_045257485.1 Streptomyces sp. YS-3
GCGGGGCGGGGCAGACCAGGCACTGCGGAGGGCGGCGGACCCGGCTTGGGCAGTGCGCGGCGAGCCTCCAGTTGCGGAGAGCTCGTTCGGGCGGCGTGAGCAAGCGCACTGGTGGGGCGCCGGGTGATGCCCAGGCGCTTGCGGGCGACGGTGTACACCTCGTGGCGGTCACGCGGGCGTACGGCAACCACATGGATCTCGGTGCGGTGCGCGGAGCCGGGCGCTGGGCGTAGACGATGCGCCAGGCTTTGCGGCTGTCGACGTACAACTTGCGGTAGTCGGCGAGTTCGCCGAGCAGTTTGGGGCCAAACCTCCTGGCGTTGACCACGTCCTGGATCTGGGCGAGGGCCAGGTCGCGGATGTCGACTGGGGCCGCCAGGAGGTCGGTCAGGGCGCGCGGGTCGAATGAGAGACCGAAGGCGGGCTGGTGCTCGGGCCCGCTCATCCGGCGGCCTGGTCCGGCTCGCCGGGCTCCGGCTGGCCGCCGGCGGCGGCACGGGCCGTGCGGTGAGAGGAGGCGGGGCCGGGCAGCAGGCGGTGTGCGTCGCGGTCGGGGTCGGTCTGGCAGGCCGAGAGCGGTCCGCCCGCCGCCCGTACGTGAGCCAGGCAGTGGGTGAGGAAGTCGCGGTGCCACACGAAGAGTCCGGACGGCCCGGCCTCGGGGGCTTTGTGCTGCAGGTAGGCCATCCACAGAGCGTGGAGCCAGGCGACGACGTCGTCGTGCTCCTGCCACTGCTTGCACCACGGGGCGGCGGTGGTGACCTCCGCGCCGTAGGTGTCGATGAGGAAACCGTCGACCCAGTCCGTCAGTGCGTCCAGTTCGTCCTCGTACTCCTCGCCCTCCAATTCCAGGATCGGGCGCGGCTCGGGCGGCGCCTGGAGCGGTGCCCCGGGCACCCCGGGCAGGCTGGGCAGGCCGAACGCGGCGAAGGGCGAGGGGTCCGGAGGGGCGGAGAGACTGTCGAGCTGGCGGGCCTGCTCGGCCTGCTGCTCCATGAGCTTGCGGACGGTGGCCTCGACGCTCTCCAGATTCGAGTCCGGCAGCCGGACGGGTTCCATTTCCCCGTCGTCGGAGATGTCTATGGATTCGGGCACGAAATGGGTCTCCTTGCAGCCGCGGCCGTTGGCGTGTGAATGACGGCTCCACGATCCGGAGAATCCCCGGTTTCGCTAACCGGGGATCCGGTGTTATAACGCATCGCGCGGCACGGGGCCAGATGGGGTCAGCAGTCCGTTATCGCCCGCGCCGAGTGCCGGAAAACCCTAGGCGGACAGGTCGAAGTCGTCCTGGGACAGGTTCTGTTGCACGGTCTGGGTCAGCCGGTCGGCCGCGATCTCGGCGTATTCGCGGGTCTTCTCCACCCCGATGAACGAGCGTCCCTCCAGCAGGGCCGCGACCCCGGTGGATCCGGATCCGGCGGTGAAATCAAGGACGGTGCCGGCCTCGGGACAGATCTTGACCAGCTCCCGCATCACCTCCACCGGCTTCTGGGTGATGTGCTGGCGGTTCTTGCCGCTGGGCTGCGAGGCGGAGTAGAGGCCGGGCAGATAGACCGGGTTGCGGGAGCCGTCGATGGCACCCTTGGAGCCCCAGATGATGAACTCGCAGTTCTGGGTGAAACGGCCCTTCTGCGGCCTGGCCTGCGGCTTGTGCCACGCCAGTACGCCGCGCCACAGCCAGCCGGCCGCCTGCAACGCGTCCGTCGTCGTCGGCATCTGGCGCCAGTCGGTGAACAGCAGCGCGGTGCCGCCCGGCTTGGTCAGCCGGTGCGCCTCGGTCATGATCTGGGTGAGCCAGAAGCCGTAGGAGCGCTGGTCCATGTTCTCGCCGGTGAAGTCCGGCAGTGCGTGCTGCGCGTCAGCCGAGGTGTACTTCTGCTTCGCGCTGCGGCTGGTGCGCTCCTTGGCCGTCCGCCCGCCGGAGTTATACGGCGGGTCGGTGATGACGGAGTCCACACACTGGTCCGGCAGTGTCGCAAGGACGCTCAGCGCGTCGCCCTGGTGCAGGGAAAAAGACAAAGAGATACCCCAAATCGGCTCGGGTGAAAGTGGGCTGAATTGCTCCGGCCCGCACACGAAACCCGGCGGAAGGATGCGGGCACGACGGTGCCCACGGTCCGCGATACGGAGTGTGCGAGGGAGGAGCCCAAACCGTAGGGCACGATTCCCGGTGGAGCCGTGCCGTTGGGCGAAATTCCCGGGAAATTGTTTCCTGACGGAGCGTTATGCCGCTCACCGGTAATCCGTGGCTACGGTTTTGGAGCCCGGCAGCAACCGCCGCGGCTCTCTTCCCCGCCCCGAACCGAGGTCCACCATGCCCAGCTCCGCCTGAACCTGGCCACCGCACGCATCGCGAGTTGCAACTCGCCGCGTGCGCCCGGACCGTGGATCTACCCGCTTCCGCCCGCTGCGGCCCTCCCCAAGCACGCCCGCGCGGACGGGACTTCACCCTTCAAGGACGCCCCGTGACACCTCTCTCCCCTCCCCTGCCTGAAACTCCGCCGCCAGGAGGCGTGCCGGATTGAAGGCGATAGCCGCCGGCATCGGCGTCGTCTTCCTCTCCCCCATGCTGCTCGCCGGCACGGCCATGATGGTGGCCGCCGCTTCCAGCGAAGCCGCCGAAACCACCAGCTCCTTCAGCAGATGCCTGGGTGACATCGACACGGACGCCGTCACCCAGCAGGTGACGAAGATCCTCGACGGTGCGTCCGGCAAGGACGTGAAGGTCGAGGGCCTGACCCTTCCCGCCGAGCAGGTCCCCAACGCCCAGACCATCGTCGCCACCGGCCGCTCACTCGACGTGCCCCAGCGCGGGCAGATCGTCGCGCTCGCCACCGCGATGCAGGAATCACGCCTGCGCAACCTCTCCTCCGGCGACCGCGACAGCCTCGGCCTGTTCCAGCAGCGCCCCAGCATGGGCTGGGGCACCGCCCAGCAGATCCGCGACCCGGTGTACGCCAGCGAGCGCTTCTACAAGGCGTTGCTGAAGGTCAAGGGCTGGCAGCAGATGACCGTCACCCAGGCCGCCCAGGCCGTGCAGGGGTCCGGCTTCCCGGACGCGTACGCGCAGTGGGAACCGCTCGCCACCGCTTTGCAGAAGGCCATCGCCGCCGCATTCCCCGGCGGGGAGAAGGATCAGCCCGCCAAGGACGGCGACACGTCGAAGGACACCAAGGCCCCAACTTCCGGCTGCGGTCCGTCCGAGGACGGCTCCTCCTACGGGCGTATCCCCGAGGGCAGCGTGCCCAAGGGCTACACGATTCCGAAGGACGCCGATCCTAAAGCGCGTACGGCGATCGACTGGGCGATGCACCAGCTCGGCACGCTGTACCAGTGGGGCGGCAACTGCACCGCCGCGCACGGCCCCGACCCGATGGGCCGCTGCGACTGCAGCAGCCTCATGCAGCAGGCGTACGCCAAGGCCGGTATCAACCTGTCCCGCACCACGTACACGCAGGTCAACGAGGGCAAAGCCGTCTCGCCCGACAAGCTACGGCCTGGCGACCTGATCTTCAGCCGCGGCAGTGCCGCCGTACCCGAACACGTCGGGATGTTCATGGGGGCGGGCCTCGTCATCGAGGCACCCCGCACCGGCAAACCGGTCCGCATCACCCCGCTGAAGGACTGGGCGATTCTCGCCGCCCGCCGCGTCACCTGACGCCGCCCACCAGCCAGGAAGCACCGCACGGGCCTGGCCAGCCGCTTCTCGGCGCCGTCCGCGCCACTTCCCCTCCCGCCTCTTCCCCTCTTCGCCGGGCCGCACGCGGCCTGCGCACGCAAGGAGTCCCGCCACACCCATGCCCCTGCCTCTGTCAGACCATTTCATCCGGCTCGCCTACGACCCCGGCATCTCACCCCAGGGCGGCGGCCTTCCCGGCCTGAGCGTGCTGAAGAACGTCGTCAACTCGATCAACATGTTCGGGATCATCGGCGTCGTCGGGGCCCTGGCCGTCTCGCTCGGCGTGTGGGCCTGGGGCCACCACACCGGCGGCCACCAGGCCGAGGCCAACGGCAAGAAGGGCGCACTCGTCTCCGCCGGCGCAGCCCTCGGCTTGGGCGCGGCCAATGGCATTGTCGCGTTCTTCAGCGCCCTGGGATCGCAGGTCCACTGATGAAACGTTTCCCCTCTCTCTCCCTGTCCTCCTACGGCGTCGGCTGGTCGGCCAACCGCCGCATCGCGATCATCGCTATCACCCTCACCGTCCTGCTGGCGCTCGCCGCAGCCGTCGCGCTCTTCACCGGCCACGACAGCAGTGGCCCAGAAGCCGGAGCCGGTACGCCGTCCTCGGCGAGCAGCGCCTCGCCCTCCGAGCAGGCGCCGAAGCCGGGCAAGGGGACGGGGTCGGTGCCCAAGCCTCCGCAGGTCGCCGAGCCGGTGGCCTACGCCAAGGCCGCCGCCCAGATGCTCTGGTCCTACGACACCCGCAACACGACGCGCGACCAGCAGCTCGCCGGCATGAACGAGTGGATGACCAAGGAAGTCACGTACGCCGACTGGACCTCGGTCACCGCCCAGGTTCCGGATCCGACGCTGTGGTCGCGCATGGCCGACAACGCCCAGCACGCCAGCGCGACGGTCACCGAAGGCCACTACCCCTCCGCGTTCAAGGCGGCCCTGACCGAGGACCCGTCCGCGATCACCAAGGCGTACATCTACGTCGTCACCGTCAACGGCAAGCAGCAGATCGCCTGGGACAAGGGCGGCGCAGGAGCCGAGGACCGCGCCGTGACCCTGGCCGTCCAGTGCCGCCCCGGCAACGACTGCACCCTGGCCGCCATCGCACCGGGCGTCACGCAGTGACCCGCACCTGACACACGAAAGGAGACCAACTCCCCGTGGGTTTCTGCGATATCCCCCTCGCCGAAAAAGTGTGCGGCATGGCCGGCGCCACCAAGGGCGCCATCGACTTCGCCACCGATCCAGGCAAGGTCATCGGCGACTGGATGGCCAAGTCCGCCGGCGAACTCGCATCCGCCGCAGCCGACCTCGCCGCCAAAGCCGTCAACGCCACCACCCGCGTCGACCTCAACGCGGGCTGGTTCCGATCCAACTACGAGCTGCTGCTGCCAATCGGCCTGATCATCCTCGTCGCCACCTTCTGCGCCCAGCTGGTCCGCGCCGCGATGAAACGCGACGGCCAGGCCCTGACCCAGGCATTCACCGGCACGGCATCCGGCGTGATCTTCGCCTTCAGCGCCATCGCCCTGACCACGGTCGCCATCGAAGTCGTCGACGCCTTGTCCGACGGCCTGTTCAAAGCGTCGCACCTGTCGATCGAATCGGCGGTCCGGCGCATCGTGAAGGTGAGCGCGATTCCCGCGCTGGCCGGGATGGGCTGGCTCGTCGCCGTCTTCGCCGCTGTCGGAGCCGCCGTCGGCGCGTTCCTGTACTGGTGCGTGATGATGGTCCGCAAGGTCGGCATCCTTGTCATGGTCACCCTGGCCGTGTTCGCCGGTGCCGGCGGCGGCTGGGAGGCCGCCCGCCGGTGGCGGCGAGGCTGGATCGAAGCGACCGCGACCCTGGTCGTCTCGAAGCTTCTGATGACTGTGATCTTCGTGCTCGGCATCTCCGCCATGGGCAAGACCCAGGCCGCGGACGGCCTGGACGCACTCGCCGACGTCATGTCCGGCATCGTCATCATGGTCTTGGTCCTGTTGTGCCCGTACGCCACCTTCAAGTTCGTGCACTGGGCCGCAGAGGGTTCGGACGGCGAAACCATGCACCGTGCGGGTGGTGCCGGCGCCCAGCTCGCGCGGCAGCACACCGAACGCGCGGGCCGGAAGGCCGCCGCGATGGCGGCCACCGCCGGAACCGGCGGTGCGGCAGCCGGAGCGGGCGCCGCCCCGCAGGGACCCGACGCGGTGCCCGGCGGCGGATTCCCCGGCGACATCGCCTCCAACCCGACCGGTGGCAGCGGTCAGGAGAGCGGCGGCTCGGGTGGCCAGGGCATGAAGGGCGGTCTGGAGAAGGCCGTCCAGCCTCCGCCCACGCGCGCCACTGATGACACCAGTGGCCAGTTCGGCGGCGGTCCCGGCCAGGGCGGTCCCGGCCAGGGCGGTCCCGGCTCAGGCTCCCCGTCCGGCGGCGGGTTCATGTCGAACCCGGCAGGCTCCACCAC
>NZ_JBJHPC010000439.1:0-6075 GCF_045257485.1 Streptomyces sp. YS-3
CCCCCCTCCTTCTCGTAGGAGAGTGCGCCATCAACGCGTCCAGCCCTCCCGCCGTCGAACTGCGCGGCATCACCAAACGATTCCCCGGCGTCGTCGCCAACAAGGACATCGACATCACCGTCAAGAAGGGCACCGTCCATGCCCTCTGCGGTGAGAACGGTGCCGGCAAGTCGACCCTGATGAAGATCCTCTACGGCATGCAGAAGCCGGACGAGGGAACCATCACCGTCGACGGCGAGCAGGCGGCCTTCCACAGCCCCGCCGACGCCATCGCGCGCGGAATCGGCATGGTGCACCAGCACTTCATGCTCGCCGACAACCTCACCGTCCTGGAGAACGTGGTTCTCGGCGGCGAGAAGCTGTACGGCATCGGCGCCAAGGCCCGTAAGAAGATCAAGGAGATCTCGGACGCGTACGGCCTGAACGTGCGCCCCGACGTCCTCGTCGAGGACCTGGGTGTCGCGGACCGCCAGCGCGTGGAGATCCTCAAGGTCCTCTACCGCGGCGCGCGCACCCTCATCCTCGACGAGCCGACGGCCGTCCTGGTCCCGCAGGAGGTCGAGGCGCTCTTCGACAACCTGCGCGAGCTCAAGGCCGAGGGCCTGACCGTCATCTTCATCTCCCACAAGCTGGGCGAGGTGCTGAAGGTCGCCGACGACATCACCGTCATCCGGCGCGGTACGACGGTGGGCACCGCCGACCCGAGGAACACCACCTCCAAGCAGCTCGCCGAGCTGATGGTGGGCAGCGAGCTCCCGTCCCCGGAGACCCGCGAGTCGACCGTCACCGATGTGCCGATGCTGAAGGTCGCCGGGCTCCAGCTCGCCGCGACCGACCCCGACGGCGTGGTGCGCGACGTCCTGTCGAACGTCTCGTTCACCATCCACAAGGGCGAGGTCCTGGGCATCGCCGGTGTCGAGGGCAACGGCCAGGCCGAGCTCGTCGAGGCCATCATGGGCATGCGCGACCCGGACGGCGGTGTCATCACCCTCGACGGCGCCGACATCTCGCACGCGCCGACCCGCAAGCGCCGCGAGGGCGGCGTGGGCTACATCCCCGAGGACCGCCACCGCCACGGCCTGCTCCTGGAAGCCCCGCTGTGGGAGAACCGGATGCTCGGCCACATCACCGAGCGCCCCAACTCCAAGGGCGGCCTGCTCGACAACAAGGCGGCCCGGCTCGACACCGAGCGGATCGTGCGCGAGTACGACGTGCGCACCCCCGGCATCGACGTCACCGCGGCCTCGCTCTCCGGCGGCAACCAGCAGAAGCTGATCGTCGGCCGCGAGATGAGCCACACCCCCAAGCTGCTGATCGCCGCGCACCCCACCCGGGGCGTGGACGTCGGCGCGCAGGCGCAGATCTGGGACCAGATCCGCGAGGCCCGCCGCGAGGGCCTCGCGGTGCTGCTGATCTCCGCCGACCTGGACGAGCTGATCGGCCTGTCCGACACCCTGCGGGTGATGTACCGCGGCCGTCTGGTCGCGGACGCCGACCCCGCCACGATCACCCCCGAGGAACTCGGCTCCGCGATGACGGGTGCGGCCTCCGGCCACCTGGAACACGCTGAGGGCGAAGAGTCCGGTACGGACGGGGGAGAGGACCGATGAAGAAGCTCACCTCCAGGATCGACAAGGAGCGCCTGCTCCTCGCGGTCGCGGCCCCCGTGCTCGCGGTGGTCGCGGCGCTCGCCGTGACGGCCGTCGTCATCCTGATCACCGGCAAGAACCCGTTCACGGCCTTCAACGACATGCTGTCGTACGGCTCGGCCAGCGACAGCCAGATCTACATCCTGAACAAGGCCACCACGTACTACCTGGCGGGCATCGCGGTGGCCATCGGCTTCCGGATGAACCTGTTCAACATCGGTGTCGACGGTCAGTACCGCATGGCGGCGTTCTTCGCGGCCGTCGTCGGCGGTGCCATGACCCTGCCCGGCATCATCGCCATCCCGCTGATGATCGTCGTGGCGATGCTCGTCGGCGCGATGTGGGCCGCCGTGGCGGGCATCCTCAAGGTGACCCGCGGCGTCAGCGAGGTCATCTCGACGATCATGCTCAACGCGATCGCCACCGCGATCATCGCGTATCTGATGCAGCCCGAGCGCCTGGGCCAGCTCGACTCGGCCGGCACCCTGGTCTCCACCAAGCCGCTGCCGAAGGACTCCTGGTTCTTCAGCATCGACACCGGTGCCGCGGGCACGCTGTGGGGCTTCATCTTCGTCGCCGCCCTCGCGGGCGTCGCGTACTGGTTCGTGCTCGGCCGCACCCGCTTCGGCTTCGACCTGCGGGCCGTCGGCCAGTCCGAGTCCGCAGCCGCCGCCAGCGGTGTCAGCGTCAAGAAGATGGTCGCCACCAGCATGATCATCTCGGGCGCCGTGGCGGGCCTGGTCGGTCTGCCGACGCTCCTCAACGACAGCCACCAGTACGACAACAGCTTCCCGGTGGGCCTCGGCTTTACCGGTATCGCCATCGCGCTGCTCGGCCGCAACCACCCGGTCGGCATCGCCCTCGGCGCGCTCCTGTGGGGCTTCCTGGAGCGCACCACCAGCCACCTCGAGTTCATCGGCTTCGACAAGGAGATCCTCGGCGTGATCCAGGGCGTCATCGTCCTGTGCGTCGTCATCGCCTACGAAGTCGTCCGCCGCTACGGCCTGAAGCGCCAGCAGCAGCGCGTCGGCGCCGAGCTCGCGGCCCAGGCCGCCAAGTCCGACCAGCAGGAGGTGACGGCATGAGCGTCACGACCGACACGACCACGACCCCGCCTCCGGCCGGGGTCAAGCGGGGCAACCTCAAGCGCAAGGCCTCCCTCGCGCAGATCCTGCTGATCGTCGCGGGCGCCCTGCTCCTGGTCTCCGCCGTACGCATGATCACCGGCGCCGACCAGCTCACCTCCGGCGGCCAGATCAGCGCCGCCCTGGGCCTGGCCGTGCCGATCGGCCTCGCGGGCCTCGCGGGCCTGTGGTCCGAGCGGGCCGGTGTGGTCAACATCGGCCTCGAAGGCATGATGATCCTCGGCACCTTCGGCGCCGGCTGGATCGGCTGGCAGACCAGCCCCTGGCTGGGCCTGCTCGCGGGCGTCGGCTTCGGCGTCCTGGGCGGCCTCGTCCACGCGGTGGCCACCATCACCTTCGGCGTCGACCACATCGTCTCCGGTGTGGCCGTCAACCTGCTGGCGCTCGGCGCCACCCAGTACATGGCGAAGCTCTTCTTCAACGAGGGCGACGCCGCGACCAAGGGCGGCAACCCCAAGCAGTCGCCGCCCTCGGACGAGCTGCCCAGCTTCACCGTCCCCGGCCTGTCCTCGGGGCTGCAGTCCATCGAGAAGCACCACTGGTTCCTCGTCTCGGACCTGGCGGGCATCCTCGGCGGCCTGGTCACCCACGTCTCCTGGGTGACCGTGCTCGCGGTCGCGCTCTTCGTCGGCACCTGGTGGCTGCTGTGGAAGACCGCCTTCGGTCTGCGGCTGCGCTCCTGCGGCGAGAACCCGGTGGCCGCCGAGTCCCTCGGCGTCAACGTGTACTCGTACAAGTACGCGGCGGTCGCCGTCTCCGGCGGCCTCGCCGGTCTCGGCGGCGCGTTCCTGGCGCTGGTCACCTCGCACATCTACCTGGAGGGCCAGACCGGCGGGCGCGGCTACATCGGTCTCGCCGCGATGATCTTCGGCAACTGGCGACCGGGCGGACTCGCCATGGGCGCCGGCCTGTTCGGCTTCTCCGACGCCCTCCAGCTGCGCAACGGCGGCGAGACCGTCCACGCGCTGCTGCTGCTCCTGGTGGTCCTGCTCGGTCTGCTGGCGGCCTGGAAGGCGTACCGCAAGGCCATGATCCAGGCCGTGGTCAGCGCCGTGATCGCCGCGGTCATCCTCGTCTGGTACCTGATGACCGACACCGTCCCCAGCGACTTCGTCGGCGCCACGCCGTACGTCGTCACCCTGCTCGTGCTCTCGCTCTCCGCGCAGCGCCTGCGGATGCCCAAGGCCGACGGCATGCGCTACCGCAAGGGCCAGGGCAAGTGACGCCGGACGCCCCCGGCGCCACCGCCGTCGACTGGGAGGCCCTGCGCGAGGCGGCCCGGGACGCCATGTCCCGGGCGTACGCCCCGTACTCGGGCTACCCGGTCGGCGCGGCGGCGCTCGTGGACGACGGGCGCACGGTCACCGGCTGCAACGTGGAGAACGCCTCCTACGGCCTCTCCCTGTGCGCCGAGTGCGGGCTCGTCTCGGCGCTGCGGCTCGGCGGCGGCGGGCGGCTGACGCACTTCGTGTGCGTCGACGGCCACGGCGCCGCCCTGGTGCCCTGCGGACGCTGCCGCCAGCTGCTCTTCGAGCACGGCGGACCGGAACTCCTGCTGGAGACCCCGGACGGCATCCTGCCGCTGTCCGCGATGCTCCCGCAGGCCTTCGGGCCGGACCACCTCAAGCGGGACCCCAAGTAACCACCGCGGCCCCTCCGTTGCTGATCAGCGAGGGAGGGGCCGCATCCGTCAGACCTCTCTATGCGCGTAGAGTCGCGTATACCGTACGGACGAACCGCACTTGCCGGAAGGAATGCCATGGACGTCATCTCCGTCATCCGCACCAAGCGAGACCGGGGCGAGCTGAGCCCGGAGCAGATCGACTGGGTCATCGACGCCTACACCCGGGGTGTCGTCGCCGACGAGCAGATGTCCGCCCTCGCCATGGCGATCCTGCTCAACGGGATGAACCGTACGGAGATCGCCCGCTGGACCGCCGCGATGATCGCGTCCGGCGAGCGCATGAACTTCGACGCGCTCTCGCGCCCCACCGCCGACAAGCACTCCACCGGCGGCGTCGGCGACAAGATCACGCTGCCGCTCGCCCCGCTGGTCGCCGCGTGCGGCGCGGCCGTGCCGCAGCTCTCGGGCCGGGGCCTCGGCCACACCGGCGGCACCCTGGACAAGCTGGAGTCCATCCCCGGCTGGCGCGCGCTGCTCTCCAACGAGGAGATGCTGAACGTCCTGGACACCACCGGCGCCGTCATCTGCGCGGCGGGCGACGGCCTGGCCCCCGCCGACAAGAAGCTCTACGCGCTGCGCGATGTGACCGGCACCGTCGAGGCCATCCCGCTGATCGCCTCCTCGATCATGTCGAAGAAGATCGCCGAGGGCACCGGCTCGCTGGTCCTCGACGTCAAGGTCGGCACCGGCGCCTTCATGAAGACCATCGAGGACGCCCGCGAGCTCGCCTCCACCATGGTCGCGCTCGGCACCGACAGCGGCGTGAAGACCGTCGCCCTGCTCACCGACATGTCCACCCCGCTCGGCCTCACCGCGGGCAACGCCCTCGAAGTGCGCGAGTCCGTCGAGGTGCTGGCCGGCGGCGGCCCCCGGGACGTCGTCGACCTCACCCTGGCGCTCGCCCGCGAGATGCTGGACGCCGCCGGGATCAAGGACGCCGACCCCGAGAAGGCCCTCGCCGACGGCTCGGCCATGGACGTGTGGCGCCGGATGATCGCGGCCCAGGGCGGCGACCCGGACGCGACCCTTCCGGTCGCCCGCGAGCAGCACGTCGTCACCGCCCCCAGCTCGGGCGTGCTGACCCGCCTCGACGCGTACGACATCGGCGTCGCCGCCTGGCGCCTGGGCGCCGGCCGGGCCCGCAAGGAGGACCCGGTGCAGGCCGGTGCGGGCATCGAGCTGCACGCCAAGCCCGGCGACACGGTGACGGCGGGTCAGCCGCTGCTCACCCTGCACACGGACACGCCGGAGAAGTTCGACTACGCGCTCCAGACGCTGGGCGCCTCGTACGACATCGCGCCGGCGGGCACCTCGTTCACCGCGAACCCGATCGTCCTCGACCGGATCGCCTGACACCCCGACTCCCCGCAGACCCGCACCGGCCGATGACTTTCCCGGCCGGTGCGGGTCTGTCCGCATGTGAACCCCACACAACCCGCGCTCCTCGTCGTCCCGTCTCCGGTGGCCCTCGCCGACGTCCCGCCGCTGTGCGAGCGGCTGCGGGCGCTGTACGCGGCCGGGGCGCGGGAGGTGGTGTGCGATGTGGGCGGGCTGGTGCGGGCGGATCTGGCGGCGGTGGAGCCGGGCCACCGCCTCC
>NZ_JBJHPC010000440.1:0-6071 GCF_045257485.1 Streptomyces sp. YS-3
CGGGCGGCGCCCGCGCCCCACCCCGTACGGGGACTGGCTGGTGCGGGTCTTCGACCTGTGGTGGGACGACGACCGGATGCGGACCGGGGTGCGGCTCTTCCAGGAGATCGTGGCGCTGCTCCTCGGCGTGCCCAGCACGGTCGAGTCGGTGGGGCTCTCCCCGATGGTGGCCGTGGTGGTGGACACGGACGGCGCGATCGAGCAGACGGGCGCGCTGCGCTCGGCGTACGAGGGCGCCTCCGCGACCGGCCTCGACGTCTTCCGGCACTCCTTCGACCGGGCGCTGCGCCACCCCGGCCTCGCCGCCCGCCAGCTGGGAGCCGCCGGACTGGCGCACGACTGCGCGGCCTGCCCGGTACGGGAGGTGTGCGGGGGCGGCAACTACGCGCACCGCTACGCCCCGTACAGCGGGTTCCTCCATCCCAGCGTCTACTGCGCCGACCTGGAGCGCCTCATCCGCCACATCGCGGCCCGGCTCGCGGACGCCGACGCGCTCCGGCAGGGGGGCCCGTGACCGTCAACTCCTGCTCCCCGACACGTGATACGCAACTCATCCGTCCTCACCCCGATGTGCCCGGCAGAGCCTTACCGGGCGACCCGGTCCTCCCGCTCGTCCGGCTGGGGGTCCGGGGGTTGTCCCCCGGGAAGACGCAGCGTGACGCACAATTGAGGGTGCGCGCACATCCAGCAGCTTCCGGCCCGAGCCGAGGGAGTCCGCCGCATGTCCGACCACGAGGGCGCCGTGGAGCCCACGCCGCCCGAGCCGGCCGAGGAGTCACCCCGCGTCACCGTGCTCTTCGCCGGGCAGAGCCAGGCCTGGGCCGACTGGATCGGGCAGCAGCTGGAGCGGGCGGGGCACCCCGCCGTGCTCATCCGGTGGGATCCGCTGCACCTCAAGCCCGCCGACTCCGCCCTCGCCGACCTGCTGGAGCCGCCCGGCCGCATCCTGGTCGTCCTGGACGACTGGTATCTGCGGTTCGACTCGGAGAAGTACCAGGGCTGGGCCCGGCTGCTGCGCGACACCCTGCCCCAGCACCGCGACCGCGTCGCCGCCGTCACCGTCACCGCCAGACCGCTGCCGCCCGCCGCCGCCACCCTGCGCCCGATAGGGCTGCGCGGGGTCGGCCCCGACGAGGCACGCCGCCGGGTCCTGGAGTGCGCGGGTCCGGCCGCCCGCCCGGGCGGGGTGGTCCTGGAGCGGGCCATCCGCTTCCCCGACGACCGGCCGGCGATCTGGAACGCGCCGCGCCGCAACCGCCAGTTCACCGGCCGCGAGGACGCCTTCGAGCGCATCCACGACATCCTGGCCGCCGCCGGCGAGGACGGCGGCCGGGTGGTGGTGCACGGTCTGAGCGGGGTCGGCAAGACGCAGGCCGCGATGGAGTACGTGCACCGGTTCGCCGGTGAGTACGACATCGTCTGGTGGGTCGGCGCCGCCGCCAAGGCCAGTGCCCGGGAGGGCTTCGCGGCCCTCGCCCCGGCGCTCGGCCTGCCCCAGGGCAGCCGTCTGGGCGAGGTCATCACGGCCGTGCGGGGCGCCCTGGAGACGTCCTGCCGCCGCTGGCTGGTGGTCTTCGACGGCGCGGAGAGCCCGGAGACGGTCGGGGAGCTGGTCCCCGAGGGCCCCGGGCACGTTCTGGTCACCGCCAACTCGCCCGAGTGGCCCGGCCTCGGCGCCCAGCTGGTGCAGCTGCCGCCCTTCGACCGGGAGGAGAGCGTCGCCTTCGCCCGGCGCCGCGCCGAGCGCCTGGGCGAACAGGAGGCGGACCGGCTCGCGGAGGCCGTCCAGGACCTGCCGCTGCTGCTCGACCAGACCGCGACCTGGATCGCCAACAACCCGGCGGCCTCCATCGCCGACTATGTGCGCGGGATCAGCCAGGACGACCCGCACACCGTCTCCACCACGCCCTCGCGCGAGTACCCGGCGAGCTTCCAGGCCGCCTGGTCCCGGACGCTGAACAGCCTGAACGAGACCTCCGCCGAGGCCTGGGAGCTGCTCAAGCTCCTCGCCCACTTCTCACCGGACTCCGTACCGCTGCGCCTGCTGCAGAACGCCCGGGTCAGCGATCTGCCCCCGCACCTCGCCGCCCTGGTCACCGACCCCAGCAGCTGGAACTCGGCGCTGCGCACGCTCTCCCGGGTCACCTCCACACCGCTGGAGTACGACGACCCCGGCCGGCTCGGCACCCGTACCGTCGGCTCGCTGCGCATCCACCGGCTGCTGCACCGCTTCGTGCGCGCCAGCCTGCCCGAGCAGGAGCACGAGCGGGCCACCGCCACCGCCTGCCGGGTGCTGGTCGCCGCCGACCCGCGCGACCCGGCCGGCGCCCACAACTGGCCGCGCTACGCCGAGCTCATCCCGCATCTGGAGCCCTCCGGCGCGCTCACCTCCACCGACCCGGACGTGCGCCGGCTGGTCCTCAACTGCATCGAGTACCTGCGGGTGCGCGGCGAGTTCCGCGAGGGGCGCCGGCTCAGCGGCCTCGCGGTGGAGTCCTGGCGGCCGGTGTCGGGCCCCACCGACGGTCTGGTCCTGGTCGCCACCCATCAACTGGCCCACAACTTCCGCCAGCTGGGGGAGTACGGGCGCGCCGAGGAGCTGGGCCGCGGCACGCTCCGGCGGCTGATGGGCGAGGGCCGCGGCGGCATCGAGGTGGTCCGCGCCAAGAACGGCCTGGGCGGCACCCTGATGGTGCTCGGCAAGTACGCCGAGGCCCGCGCCCTGTTCGAGGAGGCGGCGGGGGAGACCGCGGCCCTGCTCGGCGACTGGAAGGTGCCCCGGCTCCTCGCGATCCGCCACAACCTGGCGGTCACCCTGGCCCTCCAGGGCCACTACGCCAAATCGCTCTCGCGCCACGAGGAGGTCCTGGAGGAGTGCATCTCCGTCCTGGGCGGCAAGGACCACCTCACCCTCCAGTGCGGCTCCTTCACCGCCCAGATGCTCCGGCTGATGGGCCGGTACGGGGAGGCGCTGACCATCCAGGAGTACAACCACCGCCTGCACCGCCAGGTGCTGGGCGCCGACCATCCGCAGACCCTGATGGCCCAGCACAACCTGGCCCTGTGCCTGCGCCGCGACGGTGAGCCCGAGCGGGCCAGGGGATTGCTGCGCGAGGCCCGTGAGGCGATGCTGCGGCGCGCCGAGGCGACCGCGTACACCTGCGACTACGCCATGCTCCTGCGCGAGCTCGGCCGCCTCGACGAGGCGCACCTGCTGGCCTCGGAGGCAGCCGCCGGATACGAACGGCTGCTGGGCGCGGACCACCCCTACACGATCGGGGCGCGCGACAACGTGGCCCTGGTGCTGCGCGAGAAGGGCGAGCACGGGCCCGCGCGCGAGCTGGCCGAGCGCAATCTGCGGGCCTTCACCCGGGTACTGGGCCATGTCCACCCCTGGACGCTGGGCTGCGCCCTGAACACCGCGTCCGCGCGGGCGGCCGACGGCGATCTGCCGGGCGCGGCCGAGCTGGGCCGCTCCGCGCTGGTGCGGGCGGTCACCTCGGTGGGCCAGACGCACGTCCTCTCGGTCAACCTTCAGGCGGGCCTCGCCCAGGACCTGCGGGCGCTGGGCCGCCGGGCCCAGGCCGCCGAGCTGCTCCGGGACGCGGTGGCGACCCTGACGGGGGTGCTGGGGGAGAACCACCGCCAGAGCGCGTACATGAGGAGCGGGGCGCGGCCGTACTGGGACTTCGAGCCGATGCCGGTCTGAGGCGTTCGGCGGCCGGGTGCGGGCGAATGTGAGCAAGGCCACGTGTGGCCGGGATTTGACGTTTCTCTGACGTTCCTCTGACGTGGAGCCGCCCATTCCTGTACCAGGACGGCCTGTTCCTGTGGTTCGTGGCCGAACTCCGCGCTGTCCCGGGCGGCCCCGCCTTGAAGCGGAGCGCGATCATCAAGATCCTTGATGGGGCCCCGGGGCACCGCTCAAGGGCCGCTCCCTTGCGGTGGGCGACGATCGGATGTGCCGAGGACCTCTCTCCTGTCGGGGGCGAGAGGCCAACTCCCCATGCCTTCAGGAGGGTTTGCCATGACTCAAGGCGACACGATCGGCGCCGGGCCGCCGACCGCGGCGGCCGAAGCGCCCAGCCGGTCGCGGACCGCGCGCCTGGGGAAGTCGACCGGGTTACGCACGGTCGCCACCCGGGACGGCTGGCTGCGCCCCGAGGCGACCCGGCTGCCCTCGCTGACCGGACTGCGCTTTCCCGCGGCCCTCCTGGTCTTCCTCAACCACACCGGACTGCCGTTCCCGTTCCTGCGTCTGGTCAAGGACGACGGCGCCGCGATGGACTGGTTCGACGTCACGCGCAACGCGGGCGCCCTCGGCGTCACGTTCTTCTTCGTCCTCAGCGGATTCGTGCTCACCTGGGCCGTCCGGGAAACGGACACCACCCGCGCCTTCTGGCGCCGCCGGCTCGTGAAGATCTACCCGAACTACGCGATCACCTGGCTGCTCGCGATGGTCCTCTTCGCCTCCGCCTATACGCCGACCCGGACCGCGATACTCAACCTGCTCATGGTGCACGTCTGGTTCCCGAAGTTCGACGTGATCTCCAGTGTGAACCAGCCGAGCTGGTCGCTGGGCTGTGAATTGCTCTTCTATCTCGCCTTCCCGCTGCTGCACAAGGTGTTCCGCCGCATCCGGGCCGAACACCTCAAGTACTGGATATCCGGTGTGACGGCGGCCATCATCGCGACACCGTTCTTCACCTACCTCCTGCTGCCGGACAACCCCAACTTCCCCGGCGGTCTCGCGCTCGGCGCCCGCGCCTCCACCGAGCAGTACTGGTTCGCGTACAACTTCCCGCCCGTGCGGCTGCTCGACTTCGCGCTCGGCATGCTCGTCGCGCAGGCGGTGCTCAACGGCCGCTGGTGGAACATCGGTATGACCTGGTCGACCGTGCTGCTGGCCGGAAGCTATGTCTGGTGCTCCCATGTGCCGTTCCTCTACTCGCAGCGGTCCATGACCATCATCCCCATCATCTTCCTGATCGCCGCCGCCGCCGTCGCCGACGCGAAGAACCAATTCACGCCCTTCCGAAATCGGGTGATGATCTGGCTCGGCGAAGTGTCGTTCGCCTTCTATCTGGTCCACTTCGTGGTCCTCGCCTATGGACGCAAGTGGCTCGGCCACGAGATGTACTCGGTGCCGCAGACCATCGGCATCCTGCTCGTGGAATTCACGATCGCCCTGCTGGCCTCCTGGGCGCTGTACGCACTCGTCGAGCGCCCCATCACCCGTAACTGGTCCAAGCCCCGGCGCCCCCAGGCCGCGGCGAGCTGACCCGCTCCGAACCACTTGCATTCAAGTGGAGATCAAGAACTGACTGTAAGGATTCCCCCCATGAAGACCATCGCCCTCATCACAGGTGCCAACAAAGGAATCGGATTCGAGATCGCGCGCCAGCTCGGCGAGCTGGGCATCACCGCGATCGTGGGCGCACGGGACGAGGAACTCGGCAAGGCCGCGGCCGAGAAGCTCGGCCAGCCGTTCGTACGGGTGGACGTGACGGACCCGGAGAGCATCAAGAAGGCCGCCACCTATATCGATCTGGCCTACGGCAAGCTCGACATCCTGGTGAACAACGCCGGCATCACGGTCTCGCACGAGGAAGGCAAGCCCAGCGTCACCTCGCTGGAGACGATGCGCTCGGTTTACGAGACGAACGTCTTCGGCGTGGTGGCGGTGACCAACGCGTTCCTGCCGCTGCTGCGCAAGTCCCCGGCGGGCCGGATCGTCAACCAGTCCAGCGAGATGGGCTCGCTCACCAACGTGCTCGACCAGGACCACCCGATCTGGCACGTGAACAACCTGCCGTACAACTCCTCCAAGACCGCGCTGAACATGATCACGGTGTCCTACGCCAAGGAGCTGTGGGACACCCCGATCAAGGTCAACGCGGTCGACCCGGGCTGGTGCCGCACCGACATCACCGGCGGTGAGGGCTACAAGTCGGCCGAGCAGGGCGCGGCGATCGCCGTGCGGCTCGCCACCCTGGACGCGGACGGCCCCACCGCCACGTTCGTCCAGGACCAGGGCGCCCTGCCCTGGTAGGGACGTCCCTCCCTCCCCC
>NZ_JBJHPC010000045.1:0-23463 GCF_045257485.1 Streptomyces sp. YS-3
CGCCGGGGCCACCCCGCACACGGGCTACAGATCATCGCCGCGCTCAGCTCAGCCTGGGGATGGGCCCCTTCCCCGCCCCCTGGGAAGACCGTCTGGTCTCGAATTCCCCTCAATCGCTGACCCCACTTTCATCCAAGCCCAGGGGAGTCGCCAGGCACTACGGTTCGACGTCGTTCTGGACAAGCGTGTCCACCGTTGCTGCTTGCGTGCGATTGAGACGTTATTCAAAGCGCCCCACGGTTCACTCCGTGTGTGAGCCGCGGGGAGTGAGCCGTCGTCGCTACGGTCGGAAAGCCGCAGATCAATGAACCGAGCAGTTCGGCGACGTAATTGCACTTCGACTCACGCGGCTTCGAGGGCCCCGACCGGTGAACTCCTGCGGGTGCGGGAACGGACCGGGCCATCCGCTTCAGGGAGGTGTCCACGGCCGGTGAACTCCCGCGCATGCGTGCGGACGGCGAGGAGCCCCGCCCTCGCGCAATACGGCTCGGTGGACTCCCGCGCGTGCGTGACGGGGACTTCGCGAGCCGCCGTGTTGTATGGGCTTGGCTATCTCTTTATCAATACGCGTGGTGCGAGACGGAGTCTATTTGCCAGGTGTAGCCGTGGTGCGGACAAGGCCGAGTTCGGAGTCGAGGTGGAGGGTGTGATGCCCAGCTCGGTATCGCTGTGGGACGCCCTCGCGGATGGTATGTGGCAGGAGTTGGAGGTCTCGGGCGGTCGGGGTGCGAGTCCATTCGGCGGGAGTCTGGGTGGTGGGGCCTCCGGCGGGGAGGTACGTGCCGGGGCAGGCGACGGTGAGACGAGGGCGGCGACCGTGTCGGGGACGAGAGGTCCTGTCCTTGGACGGGCATGGGGAGTTCGTGGGTGAAGGTGGGGTCGGTGTACTGGAGGCCGTCCGGTGTGGCGTAGACGGGCAGGATTCGGAGCCTGTCGGCGCCGAGGCGGTGACGAGGTCGTCTCCGTCGCCGTCGTAGGTGGTGAGCGGGTAGAGATCGGTGCCGGCGGCGGTGGCGGCGGTGTCTTGGGCGGCGCAACGCTAGTCGTCGGCTAGAGCTTGGTGGGCAAGGTTGTTGAGGTCGACGTAGACAGTTTCGATCATGTCAGCGACGTCCTCGGGGACCGCGACGGCTGTGCCGTTCCGTGTGTTGAGGAGGTCGCGGGTGCGGCGCAGGAGCGCGGTGTCGTAGACGGTGCCCCAGCGGCGGGGCGCGAGCTGACCGGTGGGGGTGAGAACCGCGAGCCGGGGTGTGGGCCCACGCCCGGGCGGGTGCCGCGGTCGCCGAGTTCATGGCGGTGGCCCCGGCCGGCGCGTTGGAAGAGCTGAGCGAGGGGGGCGAGATCGCTGACGACGAGGTCGGCGTCGATGCCGAGGTGGACGCGGGCGAAGATCCAACTGCAGGCCACGGAGCGGTTCGGTCGTGGCGAGCAGACTGCGCTGATCGCGAAGGGTCTGCGGCGGTCGCGGAGTGACCCGTTCCAATGACCGAAGGGCCGCAGCCGGTTGCGTCAGGTCCACCGAACGGACGGGAGAGTATTCGGAAATACCGGGACAGCGGTGCAGGCGCGGTCGATAATACTCGCGTGAGTTGGGGACAGGACAAGCGGCACAAGCGGTCGATCATCATCCTTGGCTGTGGCGCCACCGTCGTGCTCGGCGCTTACTACGCGTTGCGCACGCTGGAGGAGTCCGACCAGACAGCCAGCGTCGTGGGGTCCTTCCTCACCATCGTCGCGCTCACGCTGGCGCTCGTGCAGTACCACGAGCAGAAATTTCAGTCGGCTTCCCCTCCGGGGTCTTTGGAGATATCCGATGGATTGGCAGTCGGCGTTGAGAAGCAGTGGCGCAGTGAATGGCAGGTGCGCGAGCTCGAAAACCCCTATCTCCTACCTGTCGCATGGCGGAACGTCGAGGGTGACCTGGTTGAGGGATGGGACGAGTTGGTGTCCATCGCCAGGGGCTGGCCGGGCGGGCCGCCCGGAGAGCCATCGCAGTGGCCGGTGGATGCCACCGGCCTGTGCGGAAGCGACGGCGAGATAGACGCTGTCTTCCTACAGTTTGTACCCACCCGCCGTCTCGTGATTTTAGGAGACCCCGGGTCTGGCAAGAGCGTGCTGTTAACACGGCTTCAGGGCGCGTTGTTGCGGCAACGCGCGGACGGCGGACGGGTCCCGATCGTCTTCTCTCTTGCGTCATGGAACGTGAACCGACAGACATTCCGGGCATGGTTGACGGAACAACTGGTGCAAGATCACGAAGCGGCCCTACTCTCCGCCTCCACGTCCGCGGCGAGCCGGAAGGCGATGAAAGCACGGGCAAAGAGTCATGCTGCGAAGTTGATCGAAGAGAACAATATCTGGCCGCTATTGGACGGTCTTGACGAGTTGCCCCGAGAGCTGCGCCCGCAGGCACTGTCCGCCATCAACGCCGTCCTGCCGTCCGAATGGCCCCTGGTTCTGTCGAGCCGAACGGAGGAGTACCGGGAGGCGCTCAGGAATGATGACGCTGACCACCCGACGGCGACACCTCTACGCGCGGCGGGAGGAATACAGCTCCTTCCCTTGAGTCGACAGACCGCTCTAGAGTATCTGCGGCGTGACGCCGGGGTTCATGGCAGCGCAGCTCGGGCCCGGTGGGACGGTTTCAACTCGCTGCCAGCCGACGCGCCCGTAGCCGAAGTACTAAAGACCCCACTGGGGGTGTTTCTGGCGAAGATGGTATTCAATCCCCGCGCCGGTGAACCACTCGACGCGGTGTCCCATCCGCGGCGCATGCTCGATCACTCAAACCGGGAAGATCTTCTCAAGCTCCTGTTCGCGTCGTTCCTTCCAGCCGCGTACCGCATTAATCCGGAGCTACCCTGCCGCTGGAGCAGCAAGCGGGCGGAGCGGACACTTCGCTTCCTGGCCGACCACCTTGAGCAAACACCGGATGACGACCATCTGCGTTGGTGGCAGTTGCACCGAATATTTCCACGTCGGCTCATTCAGTCTTTGGCGAGCGTGTTAGCGGGCCTAGCCGTATGCGGTGGCGTCTTCCTCGGGGCATTGTTGCTGACCGGCATGGGATTTGCTCTGCATTTTTTCGTCACCGAACTCGCAGAACATGGTGTTCAGGAACTCGGTCGACTCGCTTGGGCCACTCTCCGCTACTCCGCCAGAGCGCCTGCCATCTTCGCGGTACCTACGTTCATGGCCTGGAGCCTGCTGGCTGGTGGGCTAACCGCAATCTCCGCGTGGGTCATCACGGAGAATCAGCAGGACAGCTTGCCTGCCACGGGCGTGCACTGGTCTTGGCAGTATTTTCGGGTTCAAGATTCAGGACACGTCTTCCTGGCGATGGCAGCAGGGGCGTCGGTGACGAGCGGCGCGATGGCCGGCTTTCCCTCTGATCCCGTCGCCGGACTCCGCGACTTCACGGCGACTGCGCTGATCTTCGTGCCAATCCTGATCGCGACCGGCCTGGCGGCTCGTCCGTTGACTCCGGACCAGGCCGCTGGCCCCCTGGCACTCGCCACTCAGGACCTCAAGACCTTACGCACCATGGCGCTCAGGACGGGACTCGGAGCAGGTCTCACCATCGGATTGGTGGTGAGCATAAGCGCGGGAGCCAGCGACGGGTACACGCTCGCCCTGGTCTACGGGGTCTGCTCCGCCCTCGCCTTCGGACTGCCCGTGGGGCTCACGACCGGCCTGGCGGCCTCGAAATGGGCGCCCTACGCTGCAGTCACACTGCTCCTCGCGCTCCGGGGGCACGTGCCCTGGCACCTGCAAGCATTCCTGGCTGACGCCCATCGCCACAGAGGTGTGCTGCGCCAGGCCGGTACGGCGTATCAGTTCCGCCACCGTGAACTGCAACGCCATCTCGCACGAGGCTCCGGAAGGGCGGCTAGTGGAAGCGGCGGCCCATCGCCGTCTTAACTCTGGCCTGCGTCCATCAGTGCCGCCCGGAAGGCCGGGACCTCCGCACCGCCCTCGCCGTCCCAGCGAGCCTCTTCGAATGGCCACCGACTGGTGCTGGATTCCACATTCGCCGGGTATATGTCCTTGTGGCGAGGTGGTTCGGGTGCTCGGGGGCGGGTGCTGGACGGTGGTGTTACGGGCGCGGCCGAGCCGTGACGAGAACGAGCAACGGGTCGTCCATCGGCTGTCGCGAGCGCGCAAGGCGCCGCGGGATCTGGTGCTGCGGGCCCGGATGGTCGAGTTGAGCTGGTCCGGGCAGCGTGTGCTGGCCATCGCGGACGAGTTGAGGTGTAGTCCCAAAACGGTCCGCTGCTGGTTGCACCGCTTCAACCGTTGCGGTTTGGACGGCTTGGAGGATCTGGGCGGGCAGGGCCGCAAGCGGCGGATCACCGAGGCGGAACGCTCAAGAATCATCGGCTTGGTCAAGCAGTCGCCGCCGGGCCGGCTGGCCGTGCAGGCGAATGGAGAGCTGGCGGCGGAGGATGAGTCCGGGCCGCCGGAGTGGACCCTGGACGCGCTGGCTGCTGAGGCTCAGCGACTGGGCATCGAGGCCGACCGCAGCCAGGCCCGCCGGATCCTGCTGGCCGAGGGGGTGCGCTGGCGCCGCACCCGGTCCTGGACCCGCTCGAGAGACGTGGACTTCCAGGGAAAAGGACCAGGATCATCGGGCTCTATACCTGCCCGCCCGAAGGCGCGACGGTCGTCTGTGCCGACGAGCTCGGACCGGTGATCCCCCGCACATTCCCGTCGGCGCCGGGCTGGTCGCCGGACGGCCACCGCATCAAGTCTGAAGTCGAGTACGGCCGCGGGCCGGAGAAGACCTGGGTCTACGGCGCGCTGCGAATACGGGACGGACACGAGACCACCATGACCGCCTCCTCCCGCAATAGTGACTTCTACCAGCAGTTTCTTCAGAAAGTCGAGGCAGCCAACCCTCTCGGTGACATCTACGTGGTAACCGACAACCTGTCCTCCCACAACAGCCTGTCCACCCGGACCTGGCTGGAGGGCCACCCCAGGATCCGGCACGTCTTCATTCCTGTCGGCGCCTGCTGGCTCAACCTCCAGGAAGGCTGGTGGCGCATCTTCCGCAAGGCCGCCCTCGCCGGCCAGTCCTTCGCCGGACCACCCGAGATCGACCAAGCCACCCGCCTCGCAACAGCCCAGCTCAACACCCGAGCCCGGCCCTGGGTATGGGGGCGACCCGCACCATCAACTCGTCCCTTACGCCGACGATATGTGTACCTCCTTTGAGGAATCCAGCACTAGGTGACGGTCCACGACACGCAACGAGCGAGGCCCCCGAGCTGTTGGTGGAGATGTGTGACGTCTCAACCACGCTGCTCGGGAGCCTCGTTGGTCACTATCCTGCCGCACTCGACCTGCCTCATGCGCTCGTGGGGTGGGTCACCATGCTCATCGTCACCCGTCAGGGCGACCGCCGGTGCCAGATCCGTCCGTCTCAGCGCGCGATGGTGGCACTGGTGTACCTGCGTGAACACACCACCCTGGCGAAGATCACTGCCGGGTTCGGGATCGGCGAATCCACCGCCCACGCCTACACCGCCGCGGTCATCCGCCTGCTCGCCGAACGGGCGGCTGGCCTGCTGAAGGTCCTGCGGGAGGCCGACCACTGCATGCAAAAGCCCCCTCCGGACCCGGTCCGGCGGGGGCTTCTACGGTCACACCAGTCATACAGCCAGGTGGGAGTCCCGCAGGCCGCATACGGCTTCAGTTAACGGACGATTCTGCGCCGAGCCGTACGCCTCGCCGCGTCCGTGATCGGGCCCGCTCCGCACACTGCTTCCGCGATCGGTTCGGCGGGATATCCCCTGGCTGGCAACCCACGGTCCGGATCTCATCCGCCGACGTCCTGGCGGAGTTCGAGCCGGTCGGGTCACCGTCGATGAAAACTCGCCGGTTCAGCGGATCAGTCGGTGACTGGTCTGACACGGTGCACGTCAGGGCTTGAGCGGTAGTCCGCTCCTCCGATTGGTCCGATGGGACGGCCAAGCTATGACGTCGAATGTTGCTGGACCGTGTGATAGCTCCTAACTCCGCAGGTGAGAGAAGGCCGTCGAGTACCGCAGCCGAGTGTGGAACGCAGGGGTGATGTGGAGCGGACGGAAGCTGACGATGACGGTGCGTCCGCTGTCTGGCGCTGGCAGAGCCGGAATGGCTGCTGCGGGAGACGCGGCGGGCGAGCGCCCCTGCGGATCAGCTGGCGTCGGGGTTGTCGCCTGTCACGTCGTCTGGTCCGTCGTCTAGATCCTCTACGGCCCGCATGGAGCTGTCGGAGAGTTCCGGCATCTCGAACGCGTAGCGGCCCTTCATGTGGATGTGCCGGTAGAGGAAGGGGGACAAGCTCCGGACGACTTCGTCGGGAACGGGCCGCAGATGGTTGGCCTTCTTCTGGAGGAACAGGTCGATGTAGGCGGTGTTGAAGAGCACCACCATGTTGACGATCAGCCCGAGTGCGCTGAGCTGTTCCTCCATGCCGGTCTGGTAGCGGTGGATGCGGTCTTCAGTGCCGTGATAGATCTTCGCAGCCAGCTCATGGGCTTGGGCGTGGCGGCGACTCTGTGTTTCGGTCTGACGGCGGTAGTCCGGGTTGTCGATGAGACCCAGGATGTGTGCAGTCTTGAAGATCTTCCCGTAGTGGGCGAGCGCCTTGCCCAAGGGCGTGGGGCTGCCGTTGCGGACGACCATGCGAATCGCGTCTGCGGATCGCACGCGGCCGAGGTGGACCGCTCCGACGAGTCGGAGCATGTCGTCCCAGTGCCGTTCGATGAGAGCGGAGTCGATTTTGTTGCGGGTGGCGTGTTGCAGGGGGCCGTAGTCCTCGCCGGAGGCGGTGTCCGTGCGGGCGAGGGTCATGTCGGTGATGTCGGCGGCTGTGGGGGTGTAGGTGTAGCCGGAGAGCGCGAGCAGGCCGAAGATGATCTCTTGGTGCGGGCCGGCCTCTGCGACGATCTTCTGGGGTTCCTGTTGGCGGTTCTGGCTCTGGGTGGGGGCGGTTTTGAGGGCGCTGGTGCGGCGGTCGTTGAGGACGTCGAGTACGTGCAGGCAGGTGTGGACGGACCCGGCGACGACCTTGTTTGTGAGTCCCATGGCATGGCCCGACAGGAGGGTGAGGTGGGTGACGTGGGCAGGGCCGTGGGAAGACAAGCGGGCCTGGATCGCGGTTGGGGGCGCGACCATGCGCTGGCCCTCCACTGATGACATGTGGCCGCCGTTCCATGCTGCGGCGACAGGCAGCTGGGACTGCCGCGCCAGCAGGCGGTGGTTCAGTGCTTCCAGATTGTCCGGGCGCAGGAAGTTGTCGATGACGTAGGTGATGTGCCTTCTGTCCAGGGCGGGGAAGTTGCCGGCGACGGCGTCGACGCCGACGTTGCAGCCGAGCGCGACCAGTGCGGCGGACAGGGTGATGTCGAAGTCTCGTTGGCGTGGGGCTTCTCCACTCGGTGTTGTGAACACCTTGGTGCCCTTGGTCCACGTGAGGACTTCCAGGATGAGTTGGGGAAGGTCACCTTTGGGCAGCCAGTTCGCGAGTTCCGCGGTCACCTTGCGCAGCCTGGGGTCGGGGGAAAGAGGTGCCGTGGACAGGACGAGCCGGCCTCGGTCACCGACTTCGACGTGTCGGTCTTTCGGCAGGCGCTCGGCGATCGTGCGGGTCTTGGTGTGGAGTTCTTGACCCAGTCGCTTCAGGTGGGCGTCCGCGTCCAGGGGAAGGCCCAGGCTCTTGGCCACTGAGACCCGCAACGCCGCCCACTCCGCCGCCGTTGGCAGGCCCGCCTCCGGGTCACCCCACTTCGATGCACCATCGACGTAGATTTCGCGCCGCAGCAGGCGGGAGTAGAACCTTTCCACCACGCAAAATGCGTAGGCGGCGGTGTCGACCGTATCGGGCGCCAGGTGCGGCGCGTGGAGAGCCAGCTCTTTCCACGACCCGGTCAACAGGCGCTCGTCGGCTTCGGCGCGACTGATCGCAGGTCGGTCGATGAGGCTGGTCAAGGAGCACAGGGCGTCCAGGACTTGTCTGGCTGCTTGCGTGCCGGGCCGGTACGTCAGCCCTCCGACGATGTCCGGCAGGTAGGTCTTCAGGAGATCGATCCGCTTGATCATCTTCGCGCGGCGAGCCTCTTCTGAGTCCGATCCCAGCGTGGGGGCCAGTTCGCCGGCCACCATGACGGCGGCCTCGAACGCAGGCAGGTCCTCGCACTCTTCGAGGAACTCGCGCACCGTCATGGTGTCGGCCGCAGGGGGGATGATCTCTCCCGTCGCGGTGTCGACCTTCTCGTGCCTGGTGTCGAGAAGGTCTTTGCTTACCTCCCTCATGACGGCGGTGGCGTGGGCCAGGTCGGGGAAGATTGCGGACCGCTCCTTTTCGGTCTTGCGTCGTGCTCTTCCGATGAGGTCGTTGGCGATCAGGTGCACCAGCATGTCGACGGCGTCGTCCGCGGCGGTCTCGGTCAGGCGGGCAACCGCTGCGACGGTCGCGGCGCGCCGCTTCGTTCTCTGTGCCTCTTGGTCTGTGGCGAACCGGGCGAGATGCGACAGGCGTCGCGGGGACCAGGCCCGGGTGTCCACGGGCGGCAGCCCCAGCGAGTGGATCTTGTTGTTCCGGGCGATGGCGTGTGCGAGGTTTGCCCAGGCGGGCTTGCCGGGCCCTCGCTGCATCTCGGCCAGCGGCGATTTTTGTCCGTCGTCCGGGACTGTGGTCAGCCGATCGAGTTTGGGCAGCCGGTCAGCGTACGGGGCCAGGAGCGCCTGCCACATCTTGTGGTCGGCCTCTGCCCGCACCGATCGCACCAGGTCGGTCAGGGTGCGCTCGCCCGGAAGCTCGATGCTTTGCTCCCGTAGCCAGTCGATCGCGCGCCGCAGGAGGGCTTTGACGCCTTCCTCCGTATAGGTGGCGCGCGACACCAGCATGCTCTTCAGCGCATCCTTGCCCTTGCTGTACGGCTTCCAGTCGCAGGCTGACCTGATCTCCTGCGCATGACGTCGCGTCAGCCCGTCGTGCGCACCGTAGGTGGACAGGACGCTCACGCCATCGCTGATGTCGAGCTGGGCCGCTACGTACTCCACGAGAGTCCGCGGCAGAGAAGCGATCTCCTGCGGTTTGGGGAGCCGGCCCAGGCACCGCAGGCAGGTGAGTTGGATGGCGAAGCCCAAGCGGTTCTGCGGCCCGCGTTTGTTGAGGATCAGCTCGGCCTCGGACTCGGTGAGGTCGAAGAGGGTCAGCAGGCCCTCTGGCAGGTCTCCTTCGGGGATTGACGGGTAGTCCCGGCCCAGGGGAAAGCTCGGGCTCGTGCTCATGTTGTACGCCTCACTGCAAATCCGACTACGACGACGTGCAGATTCAAGGCATGCGGTGCGGCCAGTCAAACGGCTGCGCCCCCGGTGCGACGCCTGGCACACGGTTCTGCAGTATTCGTCGTCGAAGGTATTTCGCCTGGTCCGATCCGGGGATACCCGGCTCCTGCGGCACTGGGGGCCGCTTACGGTCCTTGGCCATGGAGAACGTATGGATCGAGCCGGGCGGGACCGCCGATCCCGGCTACACCGAGGATCAGCTCAGACGTGCGAGGACCTTCGCCGAGACGGACCTCGGGGCCTCCCGGGCCCAGCTGGCGGCTCGCTTCGGCCTCGGTGACGTCTGTGCCGAGATCACCGACGAGTCACCACCCGCCGCAAGCCTCGCCTTGGAACAGCTGGCCCGGCGGCTCGGCTACGCGACAGAGACTCTGGAGCAATATCTGCGGGTTACGAGGCTCGCGGGCATTGCCCTTCGCGAGCGCCTACTCACCTCCGCCATCCACGTCCCATGGAAGTGCGTAACCACCGCCTGCGTCACCGACTCCCAAGAGCGTACCCAGCGCGTCCAGTTGCTGCTCAAACAACTCGACACCGCGGAGCGGACGGGATGGCCCATGGCTCTGGATGCAACGCAGTACCGCAGGGCACTGGGCCTGGCGGGCGGAACAGAGCCTCCCGGTGGGATCGTTGCACAGCTCGACCGGAAAGAGGTCCGGGAAGCCGTCCTGGCCGAGCTGACCAAGAGCCCGGCGGCAGTGCTGGCCGTTCTGCGAGAACCCGCAGTGCGGGAGGTCCTGAAGGACCAGGAGGTCGCCCGCTACATCCGGGCACAGACGCGACCAGCTCCCAGCGCGGACGAAGCCCTGCTCGACGAACTCGTCGGCGGTGATGAACACGACCCGCACGCCGATTGGACCATCCGCTACTTCGGACTGGTCCACAAGGCCAGAGAAATCCTGCTGCTCGGCCCCGAGGACTTCGTTGACGTCAACGACCCCGCGGTGTGGGAGTCCGTCGAGTCCATCCGCGACTCGGTCACATCCTGGGCCGACCGGGTCCTGCAGCAACGCCCCCGCCCCGTCCGACTCCTGACAGGAAGGTAGAAACCCATGCCCAGCGCCGCAGGCCGCTACTCCAACACCGTGCGCGACGTCCTCGACCGTGAAGCCCTCCGCTGCATCCTCGCCGGCGGGAGCGAGAGTGAGCAGTTCGCCCGGCTGCAGGGGACCGTCCGATCGAAGGTCAAGGTGCTATCGGCCGAGTACCACGCGGTGTTCGACCGCGCGGTGAAGACGATGTGCACCACCTCCTTCAACAAGGTCTCCAAAGAGATCCGAATTGCCGCAGTGGCCGGACCACCCGGCCCTACTTTCGCCGGATCCGCCCCCGAAGGCCCAGGCTGTGGCACCGCCCCCACCGGGCCAGACGATGTGGGTGTTCCTGGTCCACGCGCCGGCGCTACCGACGACAACGTCGTCGCGAAGGTCGTACTCGGCGAGGGCGGCGAACTGACGGAGAAGACCGCCCGCCAACTCGTGTTGCAAGATCTCGACCGCATCATCGATGTCCTGCCCCCGCTGGCCGAACGCGACTTCAGAGAGGCCGACCGGCTCGACCAGCAGGCCAAAGAGTCCACCCAGGGAGCGAAAAGGCACCGGGCCCGCGGAAACCGCATCCTCGCCCTGGTCAAACGCTACGACCGCCTGGTCGCCGGTATCGACAACCTTCCCGGCATCTTCACCGTCGCAGACTTGCTCACGGAAGTCGGGCCGAAGGCCCTCGGCCTGGACGAGGACGACGCCGAACTTCTCCGCTACGCGGGTGCCCTGTGACTGAGTCGCCGTGGCACAAGGAGATCAAGGGGTGGGGCGTGGCCACCGAGATTGCCCTCGGCAACCGCCGCGCCGACTGCCAACTACGTTGCGGCAAGCGGGCTGAGGTACAGGCCCGCCCGCTTCCCCCCACCGAAGTCGCTGGCCGGGAGGCGCACGCCGACCTGTGGATCCTGGACTGCAGGGACGCTCACCGCTCGCAGCGTCTGACTGTCTGGAGCGACCCGCAGTTCGGCACTCTGTTGCGCTGGGAGCGTCCCTGGCAGGGATTCGCCATCTCCAAGCGTCCCGTCTTCCTCAATCTTGAGCTCGATCTCCGTACCGGTCACGGCACCTTCCTGAAGGTGACCGGCTGGGCCTTCGACGGACACCGGGCCACAGGGACCGGCCAGCTCCACACCGCCGCCGCCCTCCGGTCCTGGATGCGCTACGGCCTCCCACCCACGAACCACCAGGCAGCGGTGCCATGACCCTGTACCTCCTCCCCCGACCGCGACACCGCACCGTCACCATCGAACTCGACGGCCTCCTGCAACAACTGCCCGCCGAATACCACCCCACCGGACCGCTCGTGGGACGCATAGTGACCGCCCCTGCCTTCCACGCCCAGTCCCTGGTCGGCGAGTGCCCCGTGCCGGTAGCCATGCCCCTGCACCGCCCCACCGCTCGCACCGACCCGCGGCTGATCGTCGTAGATGACCTGTCCGAGGAGTGGGTCATAGGCTTCCGAGTCCGCTACGAGCAACAGCTCTACCGAATCACCGGCTTCTACCCCCGATAGCCCGCGATCCGCACCACTTGGGGTGGACAGGCGGCGATGCCTCCCAGGCTTTCGGGTTCTCCCGGGCCAAGCGGTACGACCTGGTCCGCCGCGGCGAGTTCCCCTGCCGCGCACTGCGCATCGGCCGCAGCACCCGCGTCGCCACTGCATCCCTCCTGCGCGGCCTCGACACCGACGAGCCCGAGTACAGCCGAACCCAGGACGTGGGTTCCATACCGGCCTGACCGCCCCGCGCGGAAGCCCTCACCGGAAGGTGCTCCGGAGAGGGCTTCTGCATGTCACTGTTGTAGGAGCTCGGGGCGAACGGCGACCAACACCACACACCTGAAGGATGCCCGGCAACAACCAGGCCGTGGCAAGGGCTGTCTCCCGCATGGACGGCTCTTGAGCGCTGAGACCGCCATCAGTGGTGGGCCCGCTTGGCCCAATCGGATGGGGACAGCCGCTACGAGTGCAACTCGCGAGCCCCCCAGTGGGGGTCTGCGCTCGGCGCGGGGACTGCGACTTCGAGGGCGTTGGGGGCGTCGTCAGGCCACAGGCGTTGCGCAAGGCCGGTGGCTGCAGAGGTGATGGCCGCGCTCTGGCCGGTGGTGATCGGGTCCAGGACGGTGGCTGCGCCTGCGCCTGGGTGGTGCGGGTTTACGGGCATGAGTGCGGGGTCGTAGGTGAAGTGGCCAAGGATCGGCGTGCCGAGTTGGCTGAGGTATTCCTCAACCTGTGTGTCGAACGTGTCCGAAGCCAGTGAGGGTTGTGAGGCATCGTGCAGCAGGAGCACCCCCGCGAACGGCATGTGGGAGAAGGTGCTCGAACCGAAGTGCCTGTGTTTCCACTCAAGAGCCGAACCTTCGGGGGTGAGCTCTACCGTTGAGCTCTCCCTGGAAGTGCGCTGCCAGGGCGGGGTTTCCGCTGCCCGTGCATACCGTGACTGCGGAAGCGTGAGCACTACATGATCCACCTCCTGGTACAGCTTGCTCAGGTGTGGTCCGTCGCACGCATTGGTGACGAGGATGCGGTCGAAGCGTCGGCGGGCGTCGGTCAGGCTCTGGGAGATCGCCGTCGTGTCGACGGGGTCGAAGAGACTGCGTGAGGTGGCGATGTCACCGCCCCACAGCTGTCCTGGGAAGCAGTCGAGTCGCAGGCGCGTGATGGGTCGGTGTCCCAAGGGGGCGCATTCGCGTGGCCACTCGGTGACGCGGTAGGACGAGAAGTCCGCATTGAAATCACTGGTGCGGTCCACAATGAGCACTGCAGTCCGATGTCCTTGCAGGGCCCAGGCGGACGCCAACTGCTGTGCGAGGAAGACTGGTTCGTCTCGCCACAGACGATCAGCCCTCAGATCACTCACGGCGCCCAGGAAGACCACATGGCCGGCCGCTGGCGCAGGCGCACGGCGCGCCTGGGCCGCGGCAAAGGGAGTGCGTGCGGGGAGGGGCTCGCCCAGGGCGAGTAGCGGGCGCGCCGATACGCTGCTGGGTTGGTTCCTGGCGCGGGTCGTCACAGCGAGAGTGGTGTGCGCGCGCCGGGCATCGGGGGTGAAGCGGAGCGTGCAGACCTCAGGGGAGCAGTCGTGATCGAGGAACAGCAGGCCCGGACCGACGACGCTGTCCGTCAACACGTCCGTGATCCGTTCGTCGTGGAGCTGTTCGCCAGAGTCGATGGTGCGGGTCACGGTCCATGCAACGCCGTAGTCGGTCAGTGTGTGGTTCACGGTCAGGGCGTGGTGGCCAGCAAGTGACTGCCATACCCGTGTGCGGCGAAGGAGCGCGCTGGCGAGGGCGGCTCCGGGACGATGCTGCTCGAGCACGTTGCGGGCGAGCGGTTCCCGGCGGCGCTGCTCGTAGGGGAAGGCTTGCGGGTCCCACGAGGGCACACATCCCTGTCTGGTGAGGGCATCCGCGTGTGCTTGAAGTCGGGCCGGGAGCACGGCCGACTTGAAGCCACTCACCACGACTTGCGGTTGCGGGTCATGATCGTGCCACCTGAACGACGCGCTGGGGCAGACGAGTTCGAAGCGAACACGGTTTCCCTCCGAGCGAGCGCGGAGGTCGCGCACACCACGCCAGGTTCCACGGCGATCGCGGTAGGGCAGCAGCGCCAAGAGCGAGATGAGGCTGGCTTCGTCTTCGACCTTGAGATCCAGGCGCGAGGCATGCGGGGTCGAAGACACCACGCCCAGCGGGCGGACACAGCCCTCTACCGTGCCGAGCGCCTGCCAGAACAGCGACTCCAGGAGCGCCTGACGGTCCGAGGCCGAGGGAATCAGCCGGTCCCGCCGGTTCAGCTCGGCGATGCGGCGTCGGGCCTTCTCCCGCGGCTCACCACTGATTTGGTTGACCGCCGTTGCAAGTGAGGCGTTGCCGTACATTGCGCACTTCCCCTTTCAACGCCGCCGACCCGGCTAAAGAGGTGCGCTCCTGCTGACGTACTGGTGTGCAGAGACCGGTGGATAACCTGCGCGGACGCAAGGACGGCGTTCTCGTACGGCACCCACAGGTCGGCACGGGGTGTCCAGAGTTGGCGGCGTCGGCCAAGGGCGCCCACCGTAGCGAACCAATGGCCGAGCCGCCCGCCACCACACCGGACCTGTCACTCTCATGCCCCAGGGTCTCCAAGCCCTCGAACGATCGGTCTGGATGTGCGGGCCCCCTGATAGGGTTGTCCTGCACGCATGACCTGGGCAACCCCAGGTCAGACGGGCATCGGGACGTGGCGCAGCTTGGTAGCGCACTTGACTGGGGGTCAAGGGGTCGCAGGTTCAAATCCTGTCGTCCCGACCAACGCTTCACGCGTGGTCGAAGGCCATATCCGCACAGGCGAGAAGACGACCGTCAGTCGTTCTCCGGTGGTGGGTGGTCTCACCGCGACCACCCTCCAACCGCGTCCTCGGCATCTCAGTCGAAGACGGCCCAGCCCACGCCCCGATCAAACCGCCACCTCACCGGCCAGGAGCAAGAGGGCCGTTCACGAGCAAGCGGGGCCCTGCCGCTGCCCCTGGACAAGGCGGTAGACCTCCCGGGCCACATACCGCTTCAAGCAGCGGATGATCTCCCGGCGGGTCTTCCCTTCCGCCACCCGCCGCTCGTAGTACGCCTGGGTACGCGGGTCCCAGCGCAGCCGAGTCAGCACGATGCGATGCAAGGCGGCATTGGCCTGCCGGTTGCCGCCACGGTTGAGCCGGCGATGGCATCTGCTCCCCGAGGAGTACTCGACCGGGCTTGCCCCGCACAACGCCGCGAACGACGCCTCGCCCCGCATCCGCTCGCTGTTGTCACCCAGGACCGTCAACAACACCGCCGCACTGTGAGGGCCGACTCCGACAGAGTCCATGAGGCGGGGGTAGTGCGTTCCGATCAAGTTCGCCAGGCGCTGCTCCAGCACTCGAGCCTGCACGCCGAGCTGCTCAATGCGCTCGGCAAGCACCCGCACCGTGAACCTCGTTGCCCTCACCACCGGATCCACCCCCTCGCCACCTTCGCGTAACTGCAGGCAGGCAAGGACGAGCCCACGGCGTGAAAGACTCCGCAACTCGTCTCGGAGGGCCGGGTCGGCCGTGACCAAAAGGGCTTTGAGTTGGTTCACGGCCTGCCGTTTGGCACTCACCGCAGAGTCCTTGGCCATCAGGTACATGCGGGCAATCTCGACCGGGCCACTCCCCGACTTCACCGGCCACTGAGCACGGCCACTGAGCACAGAGCGGGCAGCAGCCACGGCATCACCCTCATCCGACTTACTCCGTCGGCGCCGGGCCGATCGGCCAGGGCCAGGAGCCTCCACCGCCGCGATGCCCACAGACAGCAGATACCGAGACAGCGCCGCCCCGTAGTTGCCGGAACTCTCCACCCCCGCCCGCCGCACCACGCCCCGGCAAAGGGCCCACTCGACGAGGTCTCGATAACCACTGGCCGTGGTCGGGAAGCGCCCAACAGCCAAGACCTCCCCCACCGTCGAAACCACAGCCGCCACGTGGACATCACGATGCGAATCGACTCCGAGCACCACCTCTCCGCAACGCGCAGAATGCTCCACGCCTTGCTGAGGGTTTGGCAGTTCGATGGCCAATTCACCCCCTTCAGCGCCCACGCACAAGGCTCGCCGCCGGCCCGGAGAGCGGTCACAAGTGACACCGTGCAGGAGGAGCCCGCAATGCAGTGCTCTAGACACACTCGCCCGGTCCAGCGTCTGAGCTCACTGCCTCGCCCCGCGTCGACACAAGATGGTCAGGACACGTCGGTCACAAAAGTCAGGAGCCAGTCCACGGTGCAGCAGCAGTGCTGAACGTCATGCTTCCCAACAGCCAGACGCTTCTACCCCGCCACACCACCACGCGCCAAAGACCGTGCGTCAGCGCATTTCAACGCGCCCCGCGCGAATGCCGGCATGCCTGCCTGACCATGCTGACACCCCTTCGGCAGACCACTCGGCCTTCCCAAGAGCATTCGACCGCGCTGACGGGCGCGAGGCAGAGAAGGGCGCCTCAACAGGGAGTCCTTCCGCGTTGTCTTCCGACACCAGGAACGGGTCGCGAAGCAGGCTGTAGACACTCCTGACCAGTCGCACGAAGAGGTCCCGTCTGCGATCACTGCATCGCAGAGCGGATGATTCACGCGACCGGTAGATTGATCTCTTCGTGCGGATGGGGGTGCGCTTGGTGGCTGAGCGCGGAGGTCAGGCAGCAGCAGATGGTTTTCAGTATCAGTATCTTGTCACGCTGGAAGCGCTCCTCGACGCTACAGAATGCCGGGTCGCGGGAGCGGCTGCCGTGCTGATCGAGCCGGTGAGCATCCAGGACGACGATGCTCCCGACCCGGATGCCGTGGACTTCGAGCTTGTCGATGATGATGGCACCAGTGTGCACGCCGCACAGGTGAAGTCCGGCAGCGCCGGGACACAGATGTCGGCTCCCGATGCGTTCGGCATCCTCCTTCGACTGATCCGTGCGCGTCCCCAGGCGCGGACCTACCGACTGATCACAAATATCCGGCTCCATCCCAAGGCCGCGGAACTGAACAGGGCCCTGGACACTGCCGATGCACACGAGCTCCGCGCGCGACTGCAACAGCTGATGGAGCGCGGCCGGTGGCGCGACGAGCCTGCGTTGATGAGCGTCGAGGAGCTGAACCGTCTGCGCCGCGCACGGATTTCGGTGGACTTTCGAGAGCGGATTGAGCTGCGTGATCAGCTCCGGGAGCGCATGCGGCGGCTTCGCAACGAGCATCACAGCGGACTCGGCCACGACTCCGCCGGCCGCCTCACGAACTATCTGGCTTTCGAGATCCACCGGCGAGCGTCCGGCGAATTCAACGGAATATTTTCCCTGGTGAAGTTCCGCGAGGAACTCCTGGTGCCCGGTCTCCAGATTGCCTACGAGCTCGGCGAGTTCGACTGGGGCATCATGGTCGGCGGAATACCTGCCCCTCCCGACATCCCCCGGCCGGACCTGGTAGGCCAGATCCGTACCGCGTTGACCTGCGGTGGGGAGCGGGTGGTCACCCAATGTGCGCTGCTCGGCCCTTCCGGCATCGGCAAGACCAGTGTCGCTGCAGCGTATGTTCACGACGTGGCGGATTCCTACGACCACATCTTCTGGATCAACGGGGAAAGCAGCGCGTCCCTCCAAGCCTCGTTTCAGAGAGTGCATCACTGGCTGCGCCCCCGCGCCGACGCCGATGCGGACCCTGGCGGACTCCGGGACCGGGTGCGCACCCTGCTCAGTATCTCGGTCAGGCCCTGGCTCATGGTGATCGACAATGTGGTGGACCGTCGGCTAGTGGAGCCGTGGCTTCCCTCCAGCGGGCGTGGACACATCCTCATCACCTCGACGAACCAGGTCAGTTGGGCAACTCACCGGGTCAAGGTCGCGGTGCAGATCATGGCGCCCGGCCAGGCCACGGCACTGATCCGGCTTCGTCTGGGGCAGGACCAGGACTGGGATGCCACCAGCGAACAAACTGCCGCGGATCTGGCGCAGCGTTTGCAGTACTGGCCGTTGGCGATCGAGCTCGCCTGCGGACATCTCGCCGGCTGCGAATTGGGGCTCGGCGACGCGGCCCGCTACCTCGACCAGATCCGCGATCTGGCGCTGGACGACACAGATGCCGTTCCTGCCGGGTATCCCGAAACGCTGGTCGGAGCCATCCGGTTGGCTCTGGTACGCCTGTTGGACAAGGGGGAGACGCATCCGGCGTCGGCTGGCGCGGCCCATGCGCTCTTCCCAGCGGCCTACTTCGCCTCCCGGCAGATACCGCTGTGGCTGCTCTACTTCTCTACCTTGATGTCGAGCGAAAACGCCACCCAAATCGGCATTCGCCATCCTGTGGTCTTCGACCCAGACACCAAGGTGCCCTTCACGGTGCACGAAATGCATCGGGCGCTCAGGACCGAGTCGCTGGCCCAGCGCGATGAACCCCTCTGCACGCTTCCGCAGCAGGAGTGGTCCGCGGTCCATCCCGAGGGCGTGGACGACACGATCAGCGTCAACGAGATCGTGCAGCACGTCATCCGTACCCTCGCAGAAGACGGCAGCAACACCGCGTCAGAGGTTCTCAATCAAACCGCGTACCACACCCAGGGGTGGCTGGCGGCGTTCATCAACGCGGATGACGACGAGCATTTCCTCGCCGTTCTGCCGCACGTACAGAGCCTGGCCAGCCACGCATCCCGGCTCGGCGTCGCCACCGACAACCTAGCCGTCCTGTGGGGCAACCTGGCTGGCGCATACATCTTGCAGGGCATGCTGGACGACGCTCGCGAGGCACTTGAGAGTGAACTGGCCTACCTCCTCAACCGCCCCGAACCTGCGCCCCTGCTGGAACTCAAGACCCGCAGCCAGCTCGCCGACGTCCTGCGCAACACCGGAGCGATGCCGGAAATATGGCTGCAACACCTGCGCCGAGCCCGGGACCTCGCCGTCCAACTGGCCGACAGCCGCCCTCAGGAAATCTCCGCGGTGGTCGGCAACTGCCTGACGATCCTCGCCAATCACACCGGTCGAACCGCCGCGGCACCACCGGTGCGGGCGCTCGCAGACGACCTCTGGTCACTGCAAGAGCGCCTGCCCCGCACACGCCGTATGGAGGCACAACTGGAGATCGGCGATCTCATCCACGCACTGAGCGACGAGAACATGCCGGATCAGGAAGTTGAGCGGCGCTGCCGGTGGCTGCTGAAAGACGACAGCCTCACACGCCTCCAACGACTCGAAGTGACCACGCTGCTCGCGGAAGCGCTTGCGTTTCAGCGGCGATGGAACGACACCTGGCAGCACCTGCAGGACATCCGCCAGCATCTAATCCAGTCGCCGCTGCACCCTCAGGTGATGACCAGGGCACTGCATAACATCGGCCTCCAGGTGGGACTGGCCATCGCCACCGGCGTACCTGAATGCCGCACGGCGTTCATGATTGTGTACGGCGGAGTGCTCCCCTCGCCTGAGCCCGAGTGCCGTCCGCTCCTGACCACCCTCCTCGACATGGTCTCGCGCATCCCCGACGGACACCTCAGTCTGGAGGCAGGGGTGACCTGCGTCCCCTACAAGATGCAGTTGCTCCACCTCCTCGATGCCCTCGTCGATCAAGACCACGATCGAATCCGCCAGGTCCAGCTGAGTCTGACTCGATTCGACTCCGCAGACCTTGACCAGGGCAGCGAAGTCGGATGGCGGAACCTCTCCCATGCCGTCGTCGCCGCAGCCGTCAGCAGGACGCTTCACGGTACGTGAACTGCTGCCGTGCTGCCGGTCGTCGATCCCGAACTTCCCGCAGACATAAGCACGGGCTGTTCTTGAGACGGCCTGATCTGCGGTCAGGCACGGATCGTGGTGATCGCTGCCCGTCGTCGCGGTGATCGCTGCCCCCTTGGAGCGGCCTCGCGGCAGAATGCGGGCAAGTTATCGGAGCTGGAGCGCGTACCCAGGGATGCTGGTTGGGTTCCGGGGCGGCGGGTGTAAACGGCTGCATGGCGGGAGCGGCTGGAGGCGGATGGATTTCGCTTTCATGAGGCGGCGGTGTCGTTCCTCGGGGAGTTCGGCGGGTTGGTGGTCGGTCATGGCGGCCCGGGGGTTACTCGGGCGCGTGAGCCGTTCGACTTCAACCCCGAGCTCCTGGTGGGCGAGAGCGATCGCTTCAGCGAGTGGGGGGCGGAGCTGGATCGCATGTTCGCTCCGGTCGGTGAGCTCGACCTGGGCCGGGGAGGTTTTCTCGTTCGGGACGAGTTCGGCGAGCTCTACGTGATCGAGACGCGGGTTGCCACCTTCGGTCGGCTGCCCCAGGCCCCGGAGAACTTGGCGCTGGGTTTCATGCCGGCCACGGTCGTGGAGTGATGCGCCTGCGTCGTGTTGGCTACACCCCGAGCCACGCGAACGAGGCAGTCAGGGCTTCATGGGCCGGCACGCGGGTGGGGTCAGAGCTGCCCATCGAGCGACATGCGGGGTGGGCGGCCGGCCCGGACGAAATCACGGTATTCGTCCTGCACCACTCCCTGGTTGACCCATCGGCCGCGAACAGCGCCCGTGCCCTTCTCGGCAAGCACCAGAGCGTCGTGCGGGTCCTCAGCGGTGCCCAGGAGCTGGCCGAAGTCTTCTTCTTCGGCGTCCTGATCGAACGGCGGGAACGCGTCCAGGTCCAGAAAGTTCTCGTGCCCGACGTCTTCGACAGCGTGAACGTAGACGTCGTGCAACGTACTGGTGGCCCGAATCTCGGCATACCTCACGCCTGGGCGGTCAGGTGTGCCAATCGGTCCGAGGAACTCCTCGACCGTACGGCCCCGTTTCAAGACCCCGATAATGAAGGGCTCCGCCAAGTAACGCATCCGGGCACGATACGGCCCGACCGCGGCAGCCGACCAGCACGATGGTCCATGGAGATTCCGTTGCTCTCGGGGCATACGAGGAGGCGGAGGCATGCCTGATGCCTCGCCGCCTTTGCCCGACTTGCAGGATGTTGGAATCTGTTGGCGTCGTTTCATGATTATCTCCTACAGTACAAGATAAAATGTCTGCCAGCTCGGCACTATCGTCTGCGAGTTGACGCATTCGTACCTCGCGATGAGGGGCGGTGCGCGATGTCGTTGCTGGAGAGATTGCAGGCCAGGGCGTCCGAAGCGCGGACGCACGTGAAGAAGTTGCGTGCTCAGATCGCCGTACTGGAGCAGGAGTTGGCTGCTCAGGAGGCGGAGCTTGCACGGTGGGGTGGTTTACACCAAGGCGGTGTTCAGCACTGCGAGTACTACGCTCGCGTCGTGATCTCCTGCGTCCGCCGCCCGTTGGAGTACTGAACGAAGGTAAGGCTGGTCAGCATCGCTGGTAAGGACCGTGACGAGAGCGATAGCAGCTGTGGCGTCTCCTGCGTCGGCGGCGAGTCGCCACTGCGCCGTTGCCTCATCGGGCCGACCGGCTTCCCGCAGCACTTGGCCAAGGTGCAGAAGAGCCTTGCGATGCCCTTGTGTTGCAGCCTGTCTGAATATCAGCTCTGCCTCGCCAAGACGTTGCTGGCCTTGAAGAGCAAGGCCCCAGTTCAGCAGGGCGGCGCTGATCCCGGCCTCGGCCGCTGCGCGGTAGAGGGGCTCAGCAAGGTCCAGGCGGTCAGTATCCCGGTAGAGGTTCGCCAGGTTGTACTGGGCGCGTGTGTCCCCCAGGCCGATCGCGCGCTCGTACCAGGCGACCGCCTCTTCCAGTCGGCGGGTCTCCTTGAGGAGGTTGGCCAGGCAGAAGACCCCTTCTCTGTCTCCCGTCTCCGCACGATGGCGGAACAGAGTTTCCGCCTCCCGCCAGCGGCCTTCCTCCGCTAAGAGAATGCCCCAGTTGAGCAGGCCGCCCGGGTCACCTGCCGCGTTCGCGCGCTCATACGCGGCCATGGCCTCCTCCGCCCTGCCCGCATCTCCAAGGAGTACACCGAGGTTGAATTCGGCGTCGGCGGCGCCCGCCAGTGCAGCGCTGCGCAGGCAGGTCTCGGCGTGGGCAAGCTCGCCCCGTTCCTGCAGGAGCAGTCCGAGGTTGTTCCACGCCACGGCGCTTCCTCGTGCTCCAGCTCCCTGTAGTGCCTGAAGCGCTTCTTCGTGGCGGTCGGTCTTCCAGAGCAGGTTTCCCAGATTCAGCAGGACGCTGGCGTCCTCCATGTCTGCCTGCGTCCTGTATACGCGCTCGGCTTCCTCATACCGGCCCATGTCGGCCAGGATGACGCCGAGGTTGTTCGCGGCACGGCGGATGCCTGCGTTGGCCATCGCCTGCCAAAGGAGCACCGCGATCGACGGAGCGCTGCTGTTGGCGTTGAGCGCCACCGCGAACATGTCGTTGAGGTCGTCAGCTCCCTCTATGGCCTGGAACCAGACGAGCGTGTGAACCGGAACGTCTGCCCGCTGGGCCTCAGCTATCAGCTGAGGATGCACCTGCCATGTGTCTGCCCCCGCTGGGAGCAACATGCTGCTGACTCCGCACCGCACCCTCCCGGCCCATGCCAACGCGTCCCCCTGCGATTCCGGGCGGAGCAAGGTGCCACCGCTGTCGGCGAGGTGCAGTAGATGGGTGTCGAGTAAGAGGCCGGTGTTCAGAGGTCCTTTGAGGCCAGCTCTGGTCAGATCGATGGCAGCCCATGTCAAAGCCGCACCGCGTGGGCTGCCACCCGCGCGGTCGGCCAGCCGGAGCTCGCGCCAGAGCCGAGGAGCTGCGGCAAGGCTCTCGGCCACCCCGATCGCAGGGTCGGCCTGTTCTGCCCGCACCACACGAGGGTCCTGAGAGGAGCGCGCCCTGTCGCGCTCCGCCGTACTCCAGCGCCGTTCAAGTACGAGCGGCTCCATCTGTTTCAGCACAGCGGAGTCACTCCACTGCTCATAAGCTGTCGCATCGAGGGTCGCGAGAAGCACGGCCTTTGAACGGAGCAGTTGGCCGATCTCGCGCGCGCCAAGGCACTCGTCTTCGAAGTAGCGGTGTAATTCGTCCAGCAGCAGCACGCAAGGCTGGGCTGCTACAGCGATGTCCACGACAAGCTGGGACACTTCGTTGGCGTGCGGCTGCACGAAGCGGTGATCGGGCAACTCGGCTCGCATGGCTTCGTACAGTGCGCGGGTCTTGCCCGCGGCAGAATCTCCCACCAGGAGAACCGCTCCACCTGACTCCCCGGCCAGACGCACGCGTGCTCGCAGCGCACTGTCTATGTCTCGCGCCACGTAGGCGGTCAGCGTGCCGCCTTCACCTAAAACCACTCCGGCTTCCATCGGCGTGATGTCTGACACGTAAGGCAAGCCATGCACATCCACCAGCGGGTGCGGGGTGCGGAACAGGCCCTCAATGCAGGGATGTTCGAGGGATCTGGCTTCTAGCCAGCGAAGCCCATGCACACCCAGCGAGAACGGATAGTCGCCGCAGAGTTTGTTGAACCAGTCCCACTCGAGCGGCGTGAAGTCGTATGGGATGACGAGAGTCCAACCTGCCGGGTCATCCTGCGCCGCCCGAGCCAGCGAGTCGCGTATCTGACGGCGTTGGCCAGGATTCAGGCGCCTGGTGAAGCTCTTGATCTGAAAGACGTGCAGTCGGCCATCCGGCAGCATCAGCGCTGCGTCCACCCCACGGTCCCCGCC
>NZ_JBJHPC010000441.1:0-6052 GCF_045257485.1 Streptomyces sp. YS-3
ACTCCGCACCCCCCGGTGATGCGTGCAGTTCAGATCGACCCCCACCGCGATCTTGGTGATCCCGCCGTGCAGCATCGCCCCCACGGACCCGAGCGTCTCGGCCAGCACGGCCGACGCCCCGCCGTGCAGCAGCCCGTACGGCTGCGTGTTGCCCTCGACCGGCATCGTGCCGACGACCCGCTCCGCGGAGGCCTCCAGGACCTGCACGCCCATCCGGGTGCCGAGGTGTCCCGCGGAGAACAGCGCGGGCAGGTCGATGCCCAGCGCCGCGTACTCGTCGACGACCCCCTGCGGGAACTTCACCTTGCTCTGCTCACCCATGGCGCGGGACTCCGATCGTGGTGGTCCGGTTCCGTCTCCGTGGCCCGCTGGCCACGCCGACCTGTCTGAGCGAACGCTTAGACGGTCGCCGATTGTTCCAGACGCACGATCACGGACTTGCTGGCAGGGGTGTTGCTGGTGTCCGCCGTGGAGTCCAGCGGCACCAGGACGTTGGTCTCCGGGTAGTACGCCGCCGCGCACCCCCGCGTCGTCGGGTAGTACACGACCCGGAACCCCGGGGCCCGCCGCTCCACCCCGTCCCTCCACTCGCTCACCAGGTCCGCGTACGCACCGTCCGCGAAGCCCAGCTCCCGGCCGTCCTCCGGGTTCACCAGCACCACCCGGCGCCCGCCCTTGATGCCCCGGTACCGGTCGTCCAGGCCGTAGATCGTGGTGTTGTACTGGTCGTGCGAGCGCAGGGTCTGCAGCAGCAGCCGGCCCTCGGGCACCCTCGGATACTCCACCGGCGCCGCCGTGAAGTTGGCCTTGCCGGTCGCGGTGGGGAAGCGGCGCTCGTCGCGCGGCCCGTGCGGCAGCCGGAAGCCGCCGGGCTTCGCCACGCGCGCGTTGAAGTCCTCGAAGCCGGGGACCACGCGCGCGATACGGTCGCGGATCGTCGCGTAGTCCTTCTCGAACTCCTCCCACTCCACCTTCGACCCCGCACCGAGCGTGGCGCGCGCGAGGCGGGCGACGATGGCGGGCTCGGAGAGCAGATGCGGGCTCGCGGGCCGGAGGTTGCCGCGCGAGGAGTGCACCAGTCCCATCGAGTCCTCGACGGTGACGAACTGCTTGCCGCTCTTCTGTACGTCCTTGTCGGTGCGCCCGAGCGTCGGCAGGATCAGCGCGCGCCGGCCGGTGACCGCGTGGGAGCGGTTGAGCTTGGTCGACACATGGACGGTGAGCGAGGCGCGGCGCATCGCGGCCTCGGTGACCTCCGTGTCGGGCGTGGCGCCCACGAAGTTGCCGCCCATCGCGAAGAACACCTTGGCCCTGCCGTCGCGCAGCGCCTCGATGGCGCGGACCACGTCATAGCCGTGGTGGCGCGGCGGCGCGAAGCCGAACTCCTTCTCCAGGGCGTCGAGGAACGCGGGCGCGGGCCGCTCGAAGATGCCCATGGTGCGGTCGCCCTGGACGTTCGAGTGGCCGCGCACCGGGCAGACCCCGGCGCCGGTGCGGCCGATGTTGCCGCGCAGCAGAAGGAAGTTGACCACTTCGCGGATGGTCGCGACCGCGTGCTTGTGCTGGGTGAGGCCCATCGCCCAGCAGACGATGGTGCGCCGGGAGGCGAGCGCCATGGACAGCGCCTGCTCGATCTCCGCGCGCGTGAGGCCCGTCGCGGCCAGCGTCTCGTCCCAGTCGGCGGCACGGGCCGCCTCGGCGAACTCCTCGTACCCATGGGTGTGTTCGCGGACGAACAGCTCGTCCACGGCCCCCTCGGTCTCCACGATCATCTTGTTGAGCAGGCGGAACAGCGCCTGGTCGCCGCCGATGCGGATCTGGAGGAACAGGTCGTTGAGCTTCTGGCCGCCGAGCGCCAGCCCCTTCGCGGTCTGCGGGTTCTTGAAGCGCTCCATGCCCGCCTCGGGCAGCGGGTTCACCGAGATGATCTTCGCGCCCGCCCGCTTGGCCTCTTCCAGGGCGGAGAGCATCCGGGGGTGGTTGGTGCCCGGGTTCTGCCCGGCGACGATGATCAGGTCGGCCTGGTGCAGATCCTCCAGGGAGACGCTGCCCTTGCCGATGCCGATGGTCTCGGTGAGCGCCGAGCCGGACGACTCGTGACACATGTTGGAGCAGTCCGGCAGATTGTTCGTGCCGAACTCGCGCGCGAAGAGCTGGAGCAGGAACGCGGCCTCGTTGCTGGTGCGCCCCGAGGTGTAGAAGAGCGCCTCGTCCGGCGAGTCCAGCGTCTTCAGCTCGTCCGCGATGATCCCGAACGCCCGCTCCCAGGTCACCGCCTCGTACCGGTCGGCGCCCTCCGGCAGGTACATCGGCTGGGTGATCCGGCCCTGCTGTCCCAGCCAGTACCCACTGCGGCCCGCGAGGTCGGAGAGGGGGTGCGCGGCGAAGAAGTCCGGGGTGACGCGGCGCAGCGTCGCCTCCTCGGCGACCGCCTTCGCCCCGTTCTCGCAGAACTCCGCCACGTGCCGCTTGTCGCCCTCCGGCCAGGCGCACCCCGGACAGTCGAAGCCGTCCTTCTGGTTGACCTTCAAAAGCGTCCGCGTCGCCCGGGCCACGCCCATCTGCTGCTGGGCCATCAGCGCCGTGTACCCGATCGCGGGCAGCCCGGCGGCGGCGTGCTTGGGCGGCTCGACCTGCGGCGCGTCCTGGACCGGGTCCCCTGCGGGCGGCTTGGTGGCCATGGCGCTCCCCTTCGAGCGACGTGTGCGATACGTACGGTTCCGATCCTGTCACGGACCACTGACAACGGCCCCGGCGCGGTCCCCGCTCCGCACTGGCGGGGATTGTCAGTGGGGCGTGGCAGGATCGGGGACGTGGCTGAGACAGCATCGAAGAAGACCCCTGACAACCGACCGCGCCTGCTCCTCATGGACGGGCACTCCCTGGCGTACCGGGCGTTCTTCGCGCTGCCCGCGGAGAACTTCACGACCGGCGCAGGTCAGCCGACCAACGCCGTGTACGGCTTCATGTCGATGCTGGCGAACACGCTGCGTGACGAGACGCCCACGCACTTCGCGGTGGCGTTCGACGTGTCGCGCAAGACCTGGCGCTCCGAGGAGTTCCCGGAGTACAAGGCGAACCGCTCCAAGACACCCGACGAGTTCCGCGGCCAGGTCGAGCTGATCGGCGAGCTCCTGGACGCGATGAACGCCCCGCGCTTCGCGACCGAGGGCTTCGAGGCCGACGACATCATCGCGACGCTCGCCACCCAGGCGGAGGCCGAGGGCTTCGAGGTCCTCATCGTCACCGGCGACCGCGACTCCTTCCAGCTGGTCTCCGAGCACGTGACCGTCCTCTACCCGACCAAGGGCGTCTCCGAGCTGACCCGCTTCACCCCGGAGAAGGTCGAGGAGAAGTACGGCCTGACCCCGCAGCAGTACCCGGACTTCGCGGCGCTGCGCGGCGACCCGTCCGACAACCTCCCGGGCATCCCGGGCGTGGGCGAGAAGACCGCCGCGAAGTGGATCAACCAGTTCGGCTCCTTCGAGCAGCTGGTCGCGCGCGCGGACGAGGTCAAGGGCAAGGCCGGGCAGAACTTCAGGGACCACCTGGAGTCCGTCAGCCTCAACCGCCGCCTCACCGAGATGGTGCGCGACGTGGAGCTCCCCAAGACCCCGGCCGACCTGGAGCGCCTGCCGTACGACCGGACGGCGCTGATCGGCGTCCTGGACGTGCTGGAGATCCGCAACGCCTCGCTGCGCGAGCGGCTGCTCGCGGTCGACCCGGGCGCGGGCGAGCAGGAGGCGGCCCCCGCCCCCGCCGCCGGCGTGGAGCTGGACGGCGCGGTGCTGGGCGCGGGCGAGCTCGCCCCCTGGCTGGCCGAGCACGGCACGGGGCCGCTGGGCCTGGCCACCGTGGACGCCTGGGCGCTCGGTACGGGCAGCGTGAGCGAGATCGCGCTGGCCGCCGCCGACGGCCCCGCCGCCTGGTTCGACCCCTCCGAGCTCGACGAGGCGGACGAGCGTGCCTTCGCCGCCTGGATCGCGGACGCCGCCAGGCCGAAGGTCCTGCACAACGCCAAGGCCGCGATGCGGGTCTTCCCCGAGCACGGCTGGAGCGTCGCGGGCGTCACCATGGACACGGCGCTCGCCGCGTACCTGGTCAAGCCCGGCCGCCGCTCCTTCGCCCTGGACGCGCTGTCGGTGGAGTACCTGGGCCGCGAGCTCGCCCCCGCGGCCGTCGACGGGCAGCTCGCCTTCGGCACCGACGACCAGGCCGAGGCCGAGGCCCTGATGACCCAGGCGCGCGCCGTCCTGGACCTGGGCGAGGCCTTCACCGAGCGGCTCAAGGAGGTCGGCGCGACCGACCTGCTCCACGATGTGGAGCTGCCCACCTCGGCCCTCCTCGCCAAGATGGAGCGGTACGGCATCGCGGCCGACCGCCCCCATCTGGAGGCGATGGAGCAGCAGTTCGCGGGCGCGGTGCAGCAGGCCGTCAAGGAGGCCCACGCCTCGGTGGGCCACGAGTTCAACCTCGGCTCGCCCAAGCAGCTCCAGGAAGTCCTCTTCGGTGAGCTGGCCCTGCCCAAGACCAAGAAGACGAAGACGGGTTACACGACGGACGCCGACGCGCTGGCGTGGCTGGCCGCCCAGACCGAGCACGAGCTGCCGGTCATCATGCTGCGCCACCGCGAGCAGGCGAAGCTGCGCGTCACCGTCGAGGGTCTGATCAAGACTGTCGCGGCCGACGGCCGCATCCACACCACCTTCAACCAGACGGTGGCCGCGACCGGCCGTCTCTCCTCCACCGACCCCAACCTCCAGAACATCCCGGTCCGTACGGACGAGGGCCGCGCCATCCGCCGCGGCTTCGTGGTCGGCGAGGGCTTCGAGTCCCTGCTCACCGCCGACTACAGCCAGATCGAGCTGCGGGTGATGGCCCACCTCTCGGAGGACGCGGGCCTCATCGAGGCGTTCACCACGGGCGAGGACCTGCACACCACGGTCGCCTCCCAGGTGTTCGGCGTCGACAAGACCCAGGTCGACCCGGAGATGCGCCGCAAGATCAAGGCCATGTCGTACGGCTTGGCCTACGGCCTCTCGGCGTTCGGCCTCTCCCAGCAGCTGAACATCGAGGCGTCCGAGGCGCGCGGCCTGATGGACACGTTCTTCGAGCGCTTCGGCGGCGTACGGGACTACCTCCAGCGCGTGGTGGAGGAGGCCAGGGCGACCGGATACACGGAGACGATGCTGGGCCGCCGCCGCTATCTGCCGGACCTCAACAGCGACAACCGCCAGCGCCGGGAGATGGCCGAGCGGATGGCGCTCAACGCCCCGATCCAGGGCACGGCGGCGGACATCGTCAAGGTCGCCATGCTCAGGGTGGACCGGGCGCTGACCGAGGCGGGCCTCGACTCCCGGCTGCTGCTCCAGGTGCACGACGAAATCGTCCTGGAGATCGCACCGGGCGAGCGCGAGAAGGTCGAGGTGCTGGTCCGCCGCGAGATGGCCGCGGCGGTGTCGCTGCGCGCCCCGCTGGACGTGTCGGTGGGCGCCGGCGCGGACTGGGAGTCCGCCGCGCACTGAGTACGGGGCCCCGGTCCGCCGGCCCCTGAGGACCTGCCCGCCGGGGCGCTGCACCCTGCGGGCAGTTCTCTGCGCGGCGGCCACCCCACGGTGACTCCTGCGTGGTGGGCCTCGGCCCGTGGGGCGTTGGGTGTGGACTGTGGGCTTGGACCGTGAGGCTTTGGGCGTCAACCGATTCTTCGCCATATCCGGGAGGCTCCCGGGTGACGAAACGGTGAAAAGGTGAATAAGGGTCAGGGGGCGGTGTCGCGGCACCCAGTGGGTCCGTTAGGGTCTCCAGGAGCCTGCGCTGGGGAGCGCGAACTGCTGACCACGGGGAGGGGCTGGGCACATGGCACCGCAGATCGGTCGACGGCTGCGCAAGGGGGCGACCACGACCGCTGTGGCCGCGGCGGCGGTGGCGGCGCTCTCCGCCTCCCAGGGACCCGGCGTCCTGGCCAACGGCCCGGCGGGTGAACACGCGGCGTCCGGCACTCCGACGCCTCCCCCCGGAGCCCCGGCCAGCGGCAACTCGCCGTACTACACGG
>NZ_JBJHPC010000442.1:0-6041 GCF_045257485.1 Streptomyces sp. YS-3
GCGCCCCTTCCGTCCCTTCCCCACCGCCAGCTCCACCCCCGAGACCGTCGCCACCACGCCGTCCTTCTCCACCCGCACATCCCGCACCCGCAGCATCCGCGCCTCGCGCGGCAGCGTGTACGAGAAGGACAGGCGGTCGGACAGCTCCGGCGGGCGCATCGCCAGCAGGCCCGTGATCAGCTTCGGGTCGATGCCGATCTTCGACAGCAGCCAGGGGTGGTCCGCCACCACGTCGACGAGGTTGACCCGCGTCAACTGCTCGGCGAACCGGGGCGTGCCCGTCAGCTCGTGCAGCTTCTTCTCGTCGCGCAGCGCCGCCGCCACGTCCTCCTTCGGCACTCCGAGCCGCTCCACCACGGCCGGGACCGACAGCAGCGCCTTCACCCGTGCCGAGTCCCGGCTGATCAGCTCGGCGGACTCCCGGTGCAGCGTCAGCCCCCGGTTCCGCCCCGGCCGGTACGTGGCGACGCCCGGCATGTCGAGGCTCATGCCGTCGATGTCCGTGGACAGGCCGCTGGTGCCGACGAGCCGCACCTGGGCCCGTGCCCGCACGCGCAGCTCCTGCCCCGCGATGGTCAGCCGGCCGTCCGCGCCCACCGTGTCGTCGCTCACCCGGCTGAACTTGAGCTGCGAGGCCGCCAGTTCACGGTTCATGTCGTCGAAGGACAGCGTGATCCGCCCGTGGAGATCACCGATGACCGCACTGCGGATGTCGCTCGGCAGATCCCCCGTCAGTTTGATGTCCCGCGCACTGGCCTGCACCTTCGCGAGCGATATGCGGTCGGCGGCCACATGCGGCACGGTGACGTCCACCCGTTCCAGACGCTTGTCCAGGACCTGCGTGAGGAACGGGAACCCGTGGATGTCCACCTCGGGGGCGGCGGCCAGGTGGAGTTCGTCCTGAAGTGCCTGCCGCGCCTTCTTCTCCGCGTACATCACCGCGCACCGGTCCGCCAGGACCAGGAACCCGACGCACACGACGAGCGCGAACAGCAGCTTGGCGAGGCGCGGGAGCGCGGCGAAGGGACTGCGGCGACGCCTACGGCCGCGCCTGGCGCGACGCCCCTTCCCGGGACGCCGGTGGTCGGGCGGCGACCACGGGTCCTCCTCGGGCCCGGCATGCATGCTGCTGAGGTCGAGCGGCAGGACCGTGAGCCCGCCGGCGGCGCCAGGACCGGGCTCGGAGCCGGACTCGGAGCCGGGCTCGGGATCGGCCAGTGCCGCGAGTTCGTCGTAGGGGTTGCGGGGACGAGGTTGCATGCGTGTGGGGGAGCGCATCGTCTTATCCCACCACACATGCCTTCTTCGAACACAAGCGCCACCAACGGTACGTCCGTAGCGGCAGCCCGCTAGCCGTTCACCCGTACCTCGGCCCACACCGTCTTGCGCGGCACCGGACCCTCCTCCGTGCCCCAGCGCGCGGCCACCGCCGCCACCAGCAACAACCCCCGCCCGGACTCGGCTTCGCCGCGTCCGCCCGCGTCCGCCGACGCGCCCACGGCGGCCGGCAGCCGCCGATCGCCCCGCCCGTCCGTCACGGCGATCCTCAGGGTCCCCTCCCGCAGGGCGAGGGCCAGTTCGAAGTCGCGGCCGGGTACGCGCGCGTGCAGCACCGCGTTGGACGCCAGCTCCGCCACGACCAGCGCGGCCGTGTCCGACGCCTCACTGTGACGCGCCACACCCCAGTCGGCCAGCCGCTGCACGGCGAGCAGCCGGGCCAGCCGCGCGCCGTGCCGGGTGGCGGAGATTCTGCGCCTGAACATACGTACGGTAGTGGACAGATGGGAGGTCGCCGTTCCGTTTTCGGGGTGCATGGGGCCACAGTGGCGGCGCTCGCACGCCCGTGACCAGGCCGGCAGCGCGTACTCCGCGCGAGCGTACGCGGCGATGCTGTAGACAGTACTGCCAACGGCCCGTAACGCTGGGTGAGTTGCGCTTGGGGAGATCCACTCACCGGGAGGTGGCCGGGTGGCCTGGGACCATGAGGGGTACGACAGCGAGCCGGAGGAGTCGGACAGTCTGCGGACGTTCGGCGCGGTCGTCCAGGCCCTGCGGGAGCACGCGGGGCTGAGCCGTGAGGACTTCGCCGTACTGGTCGGCTACTCCAAACACACGGTCGCGTCCATCGAGTTGGGCCGCCGGATGCCGGACCCCGCTTTCGTCGACCGCGCCGAGGCGGCCCTCGGCAACACGAACGCGCTGCGCAGGGCGGCGATGCACCTCAACCGCCAGCCGGGACTGGCCAGCTGGTTCCGCCGCTGGGCGCGGCTTGAGCGGGGCGCGATCAGCCTCTATACGTACGAGTCGAGGCTCGTACCGGGGCTGTTACAGACGGAGGCGTACGCACGGACGTTGTTCGGGGAGCGCGTACCGCCGCTGGCCGACGCCCAGGTCGAGGCCCAGTTGGCGGCTCGGCAGGAGCGGCAGCAGCTTCTGCGGGAGCGCCCCAACACCTCGTACAGCTTCATTCTCGAAGAGCACGTCTTCGTGCGGCGTACGGGCGGTACAGAGGTGACCCGCGAGCTCATCGACTATGTCCTGGGGTGCGTCTCCCCTCGGAACATCCAGCTGCAAATCATGCCGATGGCCAGAGGAGCTCACGCCGGGTTGGACGGACCTATTCGACTGCTGGAGACGCCTGCCAACCGGTGGTTCGGCTACTGCGAGGGACAGGAGAGCGGCCAGTTCATCTCTGATCCCAAAGTGGTCAGCACACTCCACATGCGGTATGCCAAACTGCGCACGCAGGCCCTCACTCCCGAGGACTCCGCGAGCCTGTTGGAGCAACTGCGAGGAGCGTTATGAGCAGCAGTGAACTGGCCTGGTTCAAGAGCAGTCACAGCGGAAGCTCCGGTGACGACTGCGTCGAAGTCGCCCTCGCTTGGCGCAAGTCCACCTTCAGCAGCGGCTCAGGCGACGACTGCGTAGAGGTGGCCACCTGCCCCGCCACCATCCACGTCCGTGACTCCAAGAACCCGCAGGGCCCCGCGCTCGCCCTGTCGCCGGCCGCGTGGGAGCGGTTCGTCCCGTACGCGGCCGGCTAGGCGCGGGCTACTTCCAGTAGAGGCCCTGGCCCATGGTGAAGGGGTCGCCCCAGTACTCCGCCGACACGACCTTCGTCGTCGCGGAGGGGGCCAGCGCGACCGCGCAGCCCTTCTGGGTCTTGCCGTGGGTGAAGTCCTTGGGCAGGGACTCGCTCGGGCACTTGTCGAAGCTGCCGATGATCATCAGGTTCTGCGCCTCGGTGCCGTCGCCGAGGTGGCCCTTCATGTGGCTGACGGAGGCGTACGCCAGGTCCGTCGTGCCGACGTTCTCGACCGTGTAGCGGATGTAGTACGGGACCTTCCCGCTGACCTTGTCGCCGAGCTTGAGCGGTGCCAGGTCGGCGGGGGCGCCCTTCTCGATCGCGTCGACGGTGAGGGCGATCTCGCCCTTCGTCTTCGTGCCGTACGTGAACGGGAACCGCGCGGCCTCGCCCAGCTTGAACGTCTGGCCGCCCTTGGCCTGACCGGCTCCGCCGCCGCCCGAGGGGGGCTGGGTGGACGGTGCCTGGGACGAGGGCGACGAGGGCGCGGACGGCGTCGGCGTCGCCCCGCCGACCCGCTGGTCCGCGCCGTCGTCCCCGTTGCACGCGCTCAGCGCCAGCGAACCGACGACCACCAGGCCGACCGACGCCAGCTTGACCCGGCCGCCCCGGCGCATGACAGAACTGCTCATTGTTCGAACTCCCCCGTTGAAGCGATGACGCTGTGGACCGATGCTGTGGACCGCCTTGGCGATCTCTACGAACAGAGTTCCTACGGCACGAGCGCGACGCCTCGCCACCGGGCTGACCGAAATGCCCCGGCCCGTGGCCGATTCATGACTTCGCCAAGACGAAAGCGCTACGCGAGGCGGACATCGGCGGACGTCGGAACGGCCTGCGGCCAATCACGTCAGCCGGGCGGGCAGGGGCGCCGCGTGGCAGATGGTCAGCCCCGACACCGCCCTGGTCAGCGCCACGTACAGACGGCGCAGGCCGGTGCGTTCGTCGGGCTCGCCGTCGACCACCGCCGAGGGCTCGTCCAGGACCACGTAGTCGTACTCCAGGCCCTTCGCGAGCGAGGCGGGGACCAGGGTGAGCCGGGATTCGGCCGTCGTCTCCTCGCCCGGGTCCAGGAACGCCAGACCCGCCGCCGTCAGCGCCTCGGCGAGCACCGGGATCCGCGCGTCGGCCGCGATCAGGCCGGTCGAGCCCTCGTGGGCCAGCGCCTCCCGGCAGGCGGCCAGCACGTCCGCGTCCAGCCCGTCCGGGGCCGAGGCGCGCACGGCCAGCGATCCGGGCGTCTCGCGCACCGACTCCACCGGGGCCAGGCCCGGCGAGATCGACGGCAGCAGCCGCGAGGCGTACGCGATCACCTCGCGCGGCACGCGGAAGCCCGCCGTCAGCTCCTCCACCACCGCTTCCGGCTTGCCCAGATGCCGCAGCGCCTCCTCCCAGCTCGCCGTCGCCCAGGGCGTGGTGCCCTGCGCCAGGTCGCCCAGGACGGTCGCCGAGCCGGTCGAGCAGCGGCGGCCGACCGCCCGGTACTGCATGGGGGAGAGGTCCTGCGCCTCGTCGACGACCACATGGCCGAGCGAGTGGGTCCGCGCCACCAGGTCGTTCGCCTCGTCGATCAGCACGGCGTCCGCCGCCGACCACTTGGCGGCCCTGACGCTGCGGGCGGGCTTCGCCCACAGGATGGTCTTCTGCTCGTCCGCGCTGAGCAGGCCCTCCGCGTGCGCGGCGAGGAAGTCGGCGTCGGAGAGCAGCCGCAGGACGAGCTTCGCCGGGTCGACCGGCGGCCAGAGCTCCTTCACGGCCGCCTTCACCGCCGGGTTGCGGGCCACCGCGTCCTGCACCCGGTCGTCGGGCGCCTCGCCCGCCTGCTCCATCCGTACGAGCACGGCGTGCGCGATGCGCTGCGGCAGGGCGTCCCGGGCGGCGCCGTAGCGGATCTCGCGGTCCTGCAACTCGCGGACCAGCTCCTCCAGTTCGTACGCAGGGATGCGCCACCGGCGCGAGCCGCGCACCACCACCAGCGGCTCGGTGGGCATGCTCACATGGCTGCGGACCGCCCGGCGCAGCACCTCGGCCATCCGGGCGTCGCCCTTGACGATCGCGGCGGGCGCGTCGTCGACGCCCTTCACCTCGACGTGCGCCACGAGGTCGTCGACGGTCGCCTGCTTGACCTCCAACTCGCCCAGCGCGGGCAGCACTTGCTCGATGTAGTGGAGGAAGGAGGCGTTCGGGCCGATGACCAGGGTGCCGGTGCGGGCGAGGCGGTCGCGGTGGGCGTAGAGGAGGTACGCCACCCGGTGCAGGCCGACGGCCGTCTTGCCGGTGCCGGGGCCGCCCTGCACGCAGACGGACCCGCCGAGGCCCGAGCGGACGATCTCGTCCTGCTCCGGCTGGATCGTCGCCACGATGTCCCGCATCGGGCCGACACGCGGGCGCTCGATCTCCGCCTGGAGGAGCTTGCTGGTGGTGGCCGCCTCGGCGGGGTCGGTGAGGTGCTCGTCCTCGTACGCCGTGAGCTCGCCGCCGGTGTAGCCGAAGCGGCGGCGCAGGCCGATGTCCTGCGGGTCCTTGCGGGAGGCGCGGTAGAAGGGCTGGGAGACCGGCGCACGCCAGTCGATCACCATCGGGTCGCCCTCGGCGTCGTGGACGTGGCGGCGCCCGATGTAGAACCGCTCCCCCTCGGCTCCCTCGGCCAACTCCGCGCCGGGGGCGTGCAGATAGTCGAGCCGGCCGAAGAAGAGGGGGGTGTGCGAGAGGTCCGCCAGGGCCTTGATGCGGTCGTCGATCTGGCGCTGGAGGACGGCGGCGTTCACCCAGTTCGCGGTGACGTCCTTGATGTCGAGGTTCTCCACGTCCTCGCGCATCGCGCGCAGGGCCGCGCGCGACCGGCCGAGGTGGGCGCGCTCGCGGCTGAGGGGGTCTTCGGGGTCGTGCGGGGACACGGGATTCCTCCGGACAGGGGTTCCCCTGCTCCTCAGGAGCCTGGGGGCGGATCGGGGCG